>CAZAIR010000036.1:0-16374 GCA_964485225.1 uncultured Burkholderiaceae bacterium | reverse complement strand
GCTGCTGAGCCCCTTGGGGCCGGTGCGCGCGCGGCGCATGTTCGGCGGGGTGGGCTTGTATGTGGACGACCTGTTCATCGCCCTGATTGCCGATGGGCAGCTTTACCTGAAGGTCGGCCCGGCGCAGGCGCCTGCCTTCGAGGCGGCCGGCGGCCAGCCCTTTGTGTTCACCACCGCCGACGGCACCACGCACACCATGGGCTACCGCACGGCGCCAGAGGGCGCGCTGGAATCGGCCGATGCGATGCGGCCCTGGGCGCGTCTGAGCCTGGAGGCGGCGCTGGTGCAGGCCAATGCCAAGGCGGCGCCCAAGGCCAAGGCGAAGCCCGCCAAAGCCAAGCCGCCGCGCTGAAGCTGGCGGGGTGGCGCCCTAGCGCCCGCCGCCCAGCAGCCGCGCCGGCAGCATCAGCACCGCGCTGAGCAGCGCGAACACCGCACTGACGCTGATGCCGATCAGCCGGAACGGCAGGCTGATCAGCCACACCAGCGGCCACAGCACCAGCGCCAGCAGCGCCAAAGGCAGGCTGAACGCGGCCAGCAGCAGCCACAGGAGCAAGGTGAACAAGGTGGACATGGCGGGCCTCAGCAGGGGAAGAAGCCCGGATGCTGACCCCGCTGGCTCAAGCGCGCACGCGCGGGGCGATGCCCTGCAGCCCGCAGGGCACCGGGTGCGCGCTGGCGCGACGGACGGGGGCATGGCACACGCAACACGCGAAGGCTCAAGCCCGGGGCAGCGCCACGTCCAGCCACTCGAAGCGGCTGTCTTCAAAGGCTTCGATCACCACCCCGTCGCCGCCCTGCAGCAGCAGTTCGGCGCCGGCTTGCAGCACCCAGTCGGCGGGCGGGGTGGTGTCGGATGGGCGGGCGTCCAGCGTGGCCCACAGGCGGCCGCTGCACACGCGCAGCAGGCGCGGCTGGGGCGTCACGCGGTGCAGGGTGTGGCCCTGTGGCAGCGTCCAGGCGGACAGGGATTGATGAGCATTCAACATGGCAGGCTCCGGTGGCAGTGCGGCCATTCTTTGGACTTGTGCCTGCAGCGTCCAATCACCAATGCCCGCTTCATTGATACGCTAGAGACATGAATAAACCGATCCGCTCCCGGCCCTTGGACGTGGGCGCCCTGCGCGCCTTTGCGGCGGTGGCGCGCCACCTGAACTTCCGCGCGGCGGCGGAAGACCTGCACTTGTCGCAGCCGGCCGTCAGCCGGCAAATCAAGGCGCTGGAGGACGAGCTGGGCTGCGCGCTGTTCCTGCGCGGCACGCGGCACGTGGCCCTCACCCCCGCCGGGCAGCAGCTGCAGGCCGCCACCTTGCCGCTGCTGCTGCGGCTGGACAGCTGCGTGCAGCAGCTGCGCGCCGATGCGGGGCGGCAGGTCATCAACCTCACCACCTTCGCCAGCTTTGCCAGCCTGTGGCTGCTGCCGCGGCTGGAGAGCTTCCAGCGCCAGCAGCCGGGCATCGACATCCGCGTCAGCGCCAGCGACGCCAAGCAAGACCTGGAAGCCCAGGGCTTTGACCTGGCCATCACCCTGCAAACCAACGCCCCCGAGGGCGCCGAGGCCCAGCCCCTGTTCGGTGACTGCGTGACCCCCGTGCACAGCCCCGCGCGCGCCGCGCGCATCGCCAGCGGCGACCTGAAACCTTTGCGCGTGCCCGCCGACCTGGCCGAACACACCCTGGCCGACGAAGACGACAACCGCCCCAGCAGCCACCACGCCCAGTGGCGCCAGTGGCTGCACGCGCAAGGCCTGCCGCAGCTGCAGGCGCGGCGCTGGCTGCTGCTGAACTTCACCTACCAGCAGATCCAGGCCGCCGTCTCCGGCCAGGCCGTGGCGCTGGCCCGCCTGCCCCTGGTGGCCGACGCCCTGGCGCGCGGCGAGCTGATCGAAACCTTCGGCCCCGCGCGGCGCTTGGCCACCCCCTCGCGCTACTGGCTGCGCCTGCACCCGCAGGCCCTGGCCCGGCCCGAGGTGCGGTGCTTTGTGGCCTGGCTGCAGGCCGAAGCCGCGCAGACCGAAGCCTTGATGGCGGGCACACCGGCCGGCTGACCGGCTGCCGCCCCTCACCGGACCCACACGGCCGACCGGCACCCCCCTCTTAAACTGCGCGGTTTTTTCGACGGCGGTGGGCATGGTGGCAACAGAGCGAGCGAGGGCACAAGGCGGCGGCGCAGCCGTGCCCCCAACGCTGCCAGCGCCCAGCCCCGCACCCGACTTGCTGCACCTGCTGCGCGGCTGGGGCGTGACCCTGCAACCCGTGGCCAGCCACAGCGTGGCGCAGCGCTTGGCCGACGGCATGGGCTGGATGGACGCCGTGGCCCTGGCGCAAACGCTGGGTGCGCCGCAAGGCCCCAAAGCGCCGCCCGCCACCCCGACCCCGGATTGGCGCACCACCCAAGCCGCCGTGGCCGATGCCGTGGCCCGCTGCCGCGGCCCGCTGCTGGCCGGCTTCACCGACCCCGCCCTGGTGCGCACCGCCCCGCCCGAAGGCACCGGCGCACTGGATGCCGTGGCCCCCTTCCGCCAGCACCATGTGCAGCAGCAGCGCGCCATGGCCGCCAAGCTGCCGCAGCTGCGCGCGCAAGTGCGCGAGCTGCTGCAAACCGCCTCGCCCCGGCTGGCCCAGCTGGCGCAGCTGGACGCCGTGCTCGACCCCGCCCTGCACGGCACGCTGGAGGCCCGCTTGGCCGCCCTGCCCTCGATGCTGCAGCAGCGCGGCCTGACGCTGCGCGCTGCCGCCCCTGAAAGCAGCCACACCACCACCTCCACCGCGACCAGCCCGCCCTGGCCCCCCACCGGCTGGCGCGGCCAGCTCTGGGCCGATCTGCAGCGGCTGCTGCAGGCCGAGCTGGGGCTGCGCTGGCAACCCATCCAAGGCCTGCTGGACGCACTGCGCGACGAGGCCGGAGCGGCGCAGGCCACCCCCAACACCACCCCACCCGCCGCCCCGGCCCTCGCCGCCGGCGCGCAACGCTAGACCCCCATGCACCGATTGCTTGCCACCCTCTACCCCGCCGCCCTGCTGGCCGGCGCCCTGGCCATTGCATGGGCCGCTTGGGCTGCCGTGCAGCACCATCTGCTGGCACTGGGCATGGCGGCGCTGATCGCGGCCGTTTACGCGCTGGGCGTTTGGGAGTTGCGGCGGCTGCGCCAAGCCAGCGCCGGGCTCGGCCAAGCACTGGACGCCTTGAAGGCGCCGCCCACCGACATCGGCAGCTGGCTACCCAGCGTGCCCGCCCCCGTGCGCGACGCCGTGCAACACAGCCTCGACAGCGGCCGTGCCGTGCTGCCCGGCCCGGCCCTGGCCCCGGCGCTGGCCGGCTTGACGGTGCTGCTGGGCATGCTGGGCACCTTCGTCGGGCTGGTGGTCACCTTCGGCGGCACCGCCCAGGCGCTGCAGGTCACCACCGACCTGACCGCCATGCGCACCGCGCTGAGCGCGCCCGTGCAAGGCCTGGGCTTGGCCTTTGGCAGCTCGGTGGCCGGCGTGGCGGCCTCGGCCATGCTGGGCCTGATGACGGCCCTGGCCCGGCGCGAGCGCGCGACCGTGGGCCAGCGCCTGCAAGCCGCGCTGGGCGTGGGCGGGGCACTGCGCCCCTTCACCGCCGCCCAAGCCCGGGTGGACGCCGCCCAGGCCCAAGCCACCCAGCTGCAAGCCCTGCCCACGCTGCTGGCCCAGGTGCAAGCCCACAGCGCCGAGGCGCTGACCCAGTTCAGCACCGAGCTGGCCGCGCGCCTCAGCGCCCAGCAAACCCAGTTCCAGGCCCAGTGGCTGGCCGAGCAACAGCGCTTCCATGCCGACACCGAGGGCCGCTTCCAGGCCCTGGCCAGCGCCGTGGAGGGCAGCCTCAGCCGCAGCCTGCAAGACGGCGCCCGCTTGGCTGGCGAGGCCTTGGCCCCCGCCGTGCAGGCCATTGCCCCCGCGGTGCAAGCCAGCATGGCCGCCGTGACCGCGCAGGCCGAAGCGCTGCACCAGCGCCTGGGCACCACCGCCAGCACCCAGCTGCAAGCCCTGCACGCCGCGCTGGAAGCCGGCAACGCCCGCACCGAGCAAGCGCTGCAGCGCGCCGCACAGGCGCAAACCGACGCGCTCAACCAAAGCGTGCAACAGCTGGCCCAGGGCTTTGAAGCCCGCTTGGCCGAGACGCTAACCGCCACCCAAGCCCACAGCAGCGCCGCGCAAGCCCAAGTGGCCGAAGCCAGCCGCCAAGCGCAAGCCGCCCTGGCCGAGGCCAGCACCGCCGCTGCCCAGCACATGGCCACCAGCGCCAGCCACACCGAGGCCGCCGCGCGCCAGTTGTTGGAAGGCTTCAGCGCGCAAACCCAAGCCCTGCTGAACGGCGTGGCCGAGCAAGCCACCGGCCTGCTGGCGCAAACCCAGGCCGCCCAGGCCAGCACCCTGGCCAGCCAAGCCCAGGCCGATGCCCAGCGCCTGGCCACCTGGCAAGCCAGCTTGGCCGACAGCGCCGCGCAGCTGCAACAAGCCTGGGTGCAAGCGCAGGCGCAAGCCCAGGCCCACCACGCCCAGCTCAGCCAGACCCTGGCCGAGACGGCACGCGAGGTGGTGGCCCAAGCCGAGACCCAGGCCCGCGCCACCATCCACGAGGTCAGCAGCCTGCTGCACACCGCCGCCGACGCCCCGCGCGCCGCTGGCGAGGTGGTGGCCGCCCTGCGCGCCCAGCTGTCCGACAGCCTGGCGCGCGACAACGCCGCCCTGGCCGAGCGCGCTGAGTTGATGCAAACCCTGCAAACCCTGCTCGGCACGCTGAACCAGGCCGCCGGCACGCAGCGCACGGCCATCGACGAGCTGGTCGGCAGCTCGGCCCGCCTGCTGGGCGAGCTGGGCGAGCGCGTGGCCGCGCAAACCGCGCTCAGCCACGACACCCTGAACCAAACCGCCACCGAAATGGCCACCCAAATGGCCGGCAGCGCCGCCGAGATGGCCAGCCTGGGCGAAGGCTTTGGCGCCGCCGTGGCCGTGTTCCACAGCGCCAACGAAAGCCTGGTGGCGCACCTGCAGCGCCTGGACGGCACGCTGGCCGCCCAAGCCGCCCGCAGTGACGAGCAACTGGGCTACTACGTGACCCAAGCGCGCGAAGTGATCGACCTGTGCCTGAGCGCCCAGCGCCAGGTGCTGGACGGCCTGCAAGCGGTGGCCGCACCCCAAGCTGGGGCCGCGCATGGATGAAGTCGACAGCGCTGACCCGAACAGCACCCCGGTCTGGGCCGCCTTCGCCGATCTGATGTCGGGCGTGCTCGGCGCCTTCGTGCTGATCTTGGCGCTGGCCCTGGTGACGCAGATGGACCTGGCCCAGCAACTGCAAGCCGAGGTGCGCCAGCGCCAGGCCGAAGCACAGCGCCGTGAAGCGCTGGAACGCGCGCTGGCCGGCCCGCTGGCCGGTGGCCGCGTGACGCTGAACGAAGGCCGCATCGGCATCAGCGGCAACGTGCTGTTCGCCCCCGGCGCCACCGAGCTGCACGACGACGGCCGCGCCCTGCTGCGCAGCCTGGCCGCGCCGCTCAGCACCTACCTGGAAGCCCGCGACGAAGTGCTGATGGTCAGCGGCTTCACCGACGACCGCCAGGTGCGCGCCAGCAACGGCCGCTACGCCGACAACTGGGAGCTGTCCGCCCTGCGCGCCCTCACCGTCACCCGCACGTTGATGGACGAAGGCGTGCCGCCCGACGCCGTGTTCGCCGCCGCCTTCGGCCCGCAGTCGCCCGTGGCCTCCAACCAAGACGCCGCCGGCCGCGCGCTGAACCGCCGCGTGGAAATCGCGCCCATGCCGCGGCGCAAAGCAGCGGCGGCGTCTGCGTCTGCATCCATGCCGGCCGCCAGCGCCGCGTCAGCGCCCGCGCCGTGACCGAAGCCGACCTGCACACCGACCCCAGCGCCTGGCTGCACGCCCTGCCGCTGCGCCAGCGCGTGCCCAGCGCACGCTGGCAGGTGGTGCAAGGTCTGGCCCGGCGCGCCAGCACAGCCCAAGGCCCGCTGCGCGCGCTGTTGATTGGCAAGCTGCAAACCCAGGTGCAGCGCTTGGCCCAGGCCGTGCCGGCCGATCAGCCGGCGCCAACCGCCACGGCCTCCATGGCCCTGAGCGCCCTGGCCGAGCTGAACGCCGCCACCGCCGCCGACCGCCCCACCGACCCCCAACACGGCGGCCCGCAGCTGCGCGCGCTGGAGCACCAACCGCGCGCCTGGACCACCCTGCGCGTGGCGCGCCGGCTGGCCGAGGCCCAAGCCGCGCTGGCGCAAGCGCACCAGCCCGATGGCGCACCCGCCCCCACCTTCGGCCCCCTGCACGCCCAAACCCTGGTGCCCCGCGCCCTGGCGCGCCTGCAAGCCCTGTCGCCCGCCTACGTGCAGGCGCTGCTGCAGCAACTGGACACCCTGGCCGCCCTGGCGCCGGAGGCGGCCAGCGGCAAGGCGGTGGTCAAACCCGCCGCGAAGGCCAGCCACAGCAAGCGCTGAAGGGGCCACTGCGTCTGTGCTTTGTCGAAGGCACCAGCGCGCGGTCGGGGGAGCGCAGTGCGCCGGCACTGAGAGTGAGCTTGCGCGACGGAATGACACCAACCGATTGGATTGACGTGAGCATGATCCCGAGGTCGCAGGTCGCGGGAGCGGTGTGGGAGGAGGGTTAAAGGCGAGACCTGACCCCGATTCACGCGACAAAACACGCCACAAGGCCAACCACAAAGGCGATCAAGAAGAGCACAGAATCTATTGCGAAGTTTATCCATCGCCTCCGAAGCTCAGCCTCACCCGTGCCCAAGTAACATATTCTTAACTCGTTGCTTCTTGTTATGTCAATGATTCGGCGTCCATGAAGAAAATCTTTTATGGCTTTCGATGGGAGTGCTATGCCAACGCCCTGGGTGATGGCAATAAAGTGACCTTCAATTGCCCCATCAAATCCCATTGCAATCACAACGTAAAAAACAGTCGCCGCGACCAATGACACGGCAAAGAAAACTGCACCGAGTCTTCTTGCGCAGGGATTTTTACCTATGGCGATCACATCAAGCCATCGGGCAAGTCTTTCATTCTTCACAATGACCCTTTGCCACCTTCGATGCTATGGAGTCGCAAACTTCGGCAACATTGACAAATCCAGCACCACGCGGTGCAGTTAAGTAGACCACTGCCAACCTCAATCACTGAATTAGGGTCAGGTCTCGCCCTTCACCCCCCTCAAGGCGCCAGCAACTCCCTCTCGGTGATCACCACCGCCAGCGGCTGGTCGTGCGGCTCCACCGCAAACGCGCACTCCCCCACGCTCCAGGCCAAGCCCACGGCCGTTACCCCGGGGTGCGCGGCCAGCCAGCGGTCGAAGTAGCCGCCGCCGTAGCCCAGGCGGTAGCCCTCGCGGGTGAAGCCCAGGCAGGGCACCAGCACCAGGTCGGGATCGGCCGGGGCGCCGCTGGGGGCGGGGATGCCCGTGGCGTCCACGCCGGCCGGTGTGCCGCGGCCGTCCCAGCGGCGGTAGTGCATGAGCCCGCCGGCTTCGGCATACGGCAAGGCCAGGCTCACGCTGGGCAGGGGGTGGGCGGCCAAGGCGGCTGGCACATCGAACTCTCCCGCCAGAGGCCAGTACAGGCCCAGGCACAGCGGTTCCAGCTGGGCCAGCAGGGGCGCCAACTGGCGCGCCACCGCCTCAGGGGCCTGGGCGCCGGCCGGGGTGGCCAGCCACGCGCTGCGCTGCGCCTTCAGCGTCTGGCGCAAAGCCGCACGTGCGGGAGCGGGCGTCTTTTCGTGTTCAATCGCGTCCATGCGTCGTTTCTTGCTTGTTTGGGCCTTGATGGCCCCATTGTTGACCTCCTTGCCCACCGCCCCTGCCCTGGCACAAGGGGCTGAAGACCCGCTGCTGCAAGCCGCCCGCGAGGCCTTGCGCACCCGTGACCGCGCCGAACTGGCGCAATTGGCCGAGCGCGCCCGTGAGCAGAACCATGTGTTGGCCTCGTGGATCGCCTACTGGGCCTTGGGCGCCCGCCTGAGCGAAGCCAGCGTGGCCGAGGTGCAGGCCTTCTACCGCGCGTGGCCCGGCACCTACGTGGAAGATCGCCTGCGCAACGACTGGCTGCTGGAGCTGGGCCGCCGGCGCGACTGGGCGGCTTTCGCTGCCGACTACCCGGCCTTTCGCATGGACGACGACCGCGATGTGGACTGCCACGCCGTGACGGCCGAGCACGCGGTGGGCCGCCCCCTCAAGCCCAGCACCCAGCCGCTGCGCGCACGGGCCAACGCCGCGTGGTTGGCCCAGCGCGACGCCAGCGACGCCTGCGCCCTGATGGGCCGCACCCTGGTTGAAGCGCAGGTGCTGCGGGCCGATGACATTTGGCGCAAGCTGCGCTGGAGCGTAGAGGCCAACCGCCTGCGGGCCTTCAAGCAAACCGACGACCTGCTGCCCAAGGGCGAGGCCATGGCGCTGGACGCCGCGTTCGAGAACCCGACCCGCTTCCTGCTCAGCCGCGCCCGTTCCGACACCCGTGCCCACCAAGAGCAGGCCGCCGTGGCCCTGGTGCGCGTGGCCGCCAGCGACAGCGACCGCGCCGAGCAGCTGATGCGCGGCAGCCCCGGCAGCAAAGGCTGGGCAGCGCGCCTCAGCGCCGACCTGGCGCAGTGGGTGTGGTCGCAAATCGGCCGCCAAGCCGCCCAAGACCTGGCCACCGACGCCGCCGACGCCTACCGCAAGGCCTTCGCGCTGGGCACGCCCCAAGGCTGGACGCCCGAGACCTGGCAATGGGCGCTGCGCGCCACGCTGCGCGCCCACAGCGGCGCGGGCGACTGGGCGCTGGCCCTGAAGGTGGCCGATGCCATGCCCGAGGCCCTGCGGGCCGACCCCGCCACCGCCTACTGGCGCGCCCAAGCGCTGTACCGCAGCGCGGTTGAAGGGCCGGCCGGCGACCCGCAGCGCCACCAGGCGCGCGCGGCGCTCACGCAGCTGGTGGCGCCCTTGCACTTCTATGGCCAGCTGGCCGCCGACGACCTGGGCCTGCTGCCGCCGCTGCCGCCCACGCCGGCACCGCTGACCGAGGCCGAGCGCCAAGCCGCCGCGCAGCACCCGGGCCTGAGCCGCGGCCTGCTGTTGATTGCCGCCGGCCTGCGCAGCGAGGGCGTGCGCGAGTGGAACTTCAGCCTGCGCGACGTCAGCGCCCAGGGCGGCGACCGCGCGCTGCTGGCCGCCGCCCAGCGCGCCTGCGACGCGGCCGTGTGGGACCGCTGCATCAGCACCAGCGAGCGCACGCGCACCGAGATCGACCTGCGCCAGCGCTACCCCACGCCGTTCCGCGAGCAGGTCAGCGCCCAGGCGCGCCAAGCCGGGCTGCAGCCGGCCGACCCGTTTGGCCTGATCCGCCAGGAAAGCCGCTTCATCCTCGACGCCAAGAGCGGCCCCGGCGCGGCCGGCCTGATGCAAGTGATGCCCGCCACTGCCGCCATGACGGCACGCAAGATCGGTATGGACGGCTTCAAGGCCCACCACATCAAGGACGCCGACACCAACCTGCGCATCGGCATGGCCTACCTGCGCCAGGTGCTCGACAACTTCGGCGGCGCGCTGCCGCTGGCCGCTGCGGCCTACAACGCCGGCCCCGGCCGCCCGGCCCGCTGGCGCCAAGGCCCTGAGCTGGACGCCGCCGCCTGGGCCGAGAACATCCCCTTCACGGAAACGCGCGACTACGTCAAGAAAGTGCTGGCCAACGCCACCGTGTACGCCCGCCTGCTGGGTCAACCCGACGCCCGCCTGCGCGAGCGCCTGGGCCAGCGGATTGGCCCGCGGCCGCCCGCTGGCACGGCCGGCTCCCCCTCCAGCTCTACCGCAACCCAGCCATGACCCAATCAGCCCAACGCATCCTCGTTCTCGGTGGCAGCGGCTTCGTCGGCCGCGCCCTGTTGGAAGCCCTGCAGCGCGCCGGCCACCTGGCCACCGTGCCCACGCGCCGCGCCCGCCAAGCCCGCGAGCTCGGACCACTGCCCGGTGTGACCGTGGTGCGCGGCGATGTCCTGACCGAGCCCGGCCTGCTGGAGCGCCTGCTGCCCGGGCACGACGCCGTGGTCAACCTGATTGCCGTACTGCAAGGCAACCACGCGCGGTTTGAATCCGTGCACGTGCAGTGGCCGCGCCGGCTGGCCGGCGCCTGCCTGAGCGCGGGCGTGACGCGACTGCTGCACGTCAGCGCCCTGGGCGTGGACGACGGCGGTGAGCGCGGCGAAGCCCCCTCGCGCTACCTGCGCAGCAAAAGCCGCGGCGAAGCCGCGTTGCGCGCGCTGCCGGGTTTGGGCCTGACGGTGCTGCGCCCTTCGGTCATCTTTGGCGCCGGCGACCGCTTCCTGAACCTGTTCGCCAGCCTGCAAGCCTTCAGCCCCGTGATGCCCCTGGCCGGCGCCGACGCCCGGCTGCAGCCGGTGTGGGTGGGCGACGTGGCCGCCGCTCTGACGCAGTGCCTGGCCTGGGACGACACCGCGGGCAAGACCTACGAACTGGCTGGCCCCGATGTGTTCACGCTGCGCGAGCTGGTGCAGCTGGCCGGGCGTTTGTCGGGCCACCCGCGCCCGGTCATTCCGCTGCCCGGGCCGCTGGCACTGGCACAAGCTTTGTTCTTGGAATGCCTGCCGGGCGAGCCGCTGATGAGCCGCGACAACCTCGGCTCGCTCAAGGTGCCCAATGTGGCGAGCGGCAAGCTGCCCAACCTGCAGTCCCTGGGCATCCATGCCCACAGCTTGGCGGCGATCGCACCCAGCTACTTGACGCCGGGACACGGCGTGCAGCGGCTGGACGTGCTGCGCGGCCGGCGCTGAAGCTGCTCGTGCCCAACCCCCAAAGGGGCGCCGCGGCCTGCGCCCGCCCATGACCGACACGCTGCTCGTTCTACTGGCCGCTGGCTTGGCCGGCTGCGTCGACGCCATCGCTGGCGGCGGCGGCTTGGTCTTGGTGCCCGCGATGTTCGCGGCCTACCCCAACGCCGCGCCGGCCGCCCTGCTGGGTACCAACAAGGGCGCAGCCATTTGGGGCACGGCCTTGGCTGCTTGGCGCTATGCACGCCGGGTGGAGCTGCGGTGGGGCGCCTTGGCGCCGGCCATCGTGTGCGCGCTGGCCGGCAGTGCCGCCGGCGCCTACACGCTGACCCACATCGATGCCACCCGGTTGCGCGTGGCCCTGCCGGTGGTGCTGCTGGCGGTGCTGGTCTACACCTTGGCCAAGAAGGACCTGGGCCACGCGCACGCCCCGCGCTACAGCGGCCAGCGCGAAGCGCTGGTGGCCTCGGGGGTGGGCTTGGCCCTGGGCTTTTACGACGGTGTGTTTGGCCCCGGCACGGGCAGCTTCTTCGTGTTCCTGCTGGTGCGCTTGTTGGGCTACGACTTCCTGCACGCCAGCGCCAGTGCCAAGCTGCTCAACACCGCCACCAACGCCGCGGCACTGACGCTGTTTGCCGCCACCGGCCACATCTGGTGGGCGCTGGCCGCGGGCATGGCCGTGGCCAACATGCTGGGCTCGGTGCTGGGCACGCACCTGGCCTTGAGCCGCGGCGCAGCCTTTGTGCGCACCGTGTTTTTGTGGGTGGTGGCCGCGCTGATTCTGCGCACCGGCTGGGACGCCTGGCGCCTGTTGAGCGCCTGACGCTGCCCCCCCTGGACCGGGGCCCCTTGGATGTGAGCGTTGGTAAACGGCGGCCCCAAGCGTGCCGCAGCCGCCGCCACACTGGCCGCCTCTTTTCAACCCCAGCCTCACGCCATGCGCCTTGCCGCCCTTGCCCTGCTGCCCCTGTTGATCACCCCCACCGCCTTCGCGGCCGACACCCCACGTGCCGGCTGGTACACCGACCGCACCGAGATCTCGATGGGCGGCCAAGCTTGGCAAGAGGCTTCGCGCGGCCCCGCTGGCGGCGGGTTCTGCGTGCTGGGTCTGGGCGAAGCCGAGTTGGAGCAGCTCTACCGCCAAAGCGCTCAGCGCGATCAGTGCCAATTGCAGCAAATACAAATCAGCGGCGGCAAAGGCAGCGCTGCGGGCGTGTGCAACGCTCAAGGGGTGTCGGCGCGCATGACCGCGACCGGCCGCTACGCCATCGACCGCTTCGACATGCAAAGCGAGATGGTGCTGGCAAGGCCAGGTCAGGCCGGCACCTTCAGCATCAAGAGCCGCAGCCAAGCACAGCGCGTGCGCGACTGCACGGCCGAAGAACGCCAAGTCTCTGAACAGGAAGTCCGCGCCATAACGCGCTAGCCAGACTTGCTAGCATCGGCGCTCTCCCTTAGAGGCAGCCCATCATGTCCGTTGATCCCGAACTGCGCGCGCTCGACATCGAGATCCCAGCACAACCCGATGTGCTGGTGAAGCTGTCGGTGCTGATGGCCGAGGACGAGATCGACCTGCTGGCCGTCTCTGCCCTCGTCGAAGGCGACATGGCATTGGCAGCCGCCGTGCTCAAGGCGGTGAACTCTTCGCTTTATGGCCTGCGCGGTCGTGTGCAAACGGTGCATCAGGCGTTGACCTACCTGGGCATGCGCGAGGTCTCAGCGATCGCCTTCGAGATGAGCTTGCGCGCCGCCTTCCCGCCTGCCGCCGAGCTGGAGCCGGTGTGGAAGCGCGCCGCCAGCCGCGGTTTGATGATGGGCCGCATGGGCCAAACCTTGGGCATCGACCCCTGGGCCGCGCACTCGGCCGGCCTGTTCGAAGAATGCGGCAAGGCGGTGCTGTACCGCCACGCGCCGCAGCACTACCCGGCCATGCTGCGCGCCGCCAGCACCGACATGGAGCTGTGCACGCTGGAGCAATCGGCTTTCGGCGTTTCCCACGACGCCCTGGGCGCCGCCCTGTGCGAGAGCTGGGGCCTGGCCCCTGCGGCCGTGGCCAGCGTGCGCCACCACGTGGGCGTGCAAGCCACCGGCGAAATGCCCGAGGCCTTGCAGCGCCGCGGCGTGGTGGCGCTGTCGGGCTTTGCGCACGCATTGCTCAACGAGCCCGAGGCGCTGGAGGGCCGCGTGGCACAGCTGTGCGGTCAAGCCAGCATCGATGAATCGGCCGCTTTGCGCGCCGCACGCCGGGTGCAAGAGCAGCTGGAGAACGCGGCGCGGGCATGAGCTTCGGTCACCCCCGGGCCAACCGCCGTCAGCTGCTGGCCTGGACCGGCTTGCTGGGCGCATCGACCACTTGGGCACAAACGCCCGCGCCCCGCCCTGGCTTCGACACCAAAACCGTGGCCGAGGCCCTGCGCAGTCTGGGGCTGGGCGCGCCGCAGCGCAGCACCGAGCTGCAGCTGGGCGCACCCGATCTGGCCGAGAACGGCGGCCAGGTGCCCCTCACCCTGAGCTGGACCGCCGCCGGCGTGCGCCGCTTGTGGGTGCTGTCCGATAAAAACCCGAGCAGCCTGATCGCCCAGCTGGAGCCCAGCGAGGCGCTGCTGCCGCGCATCGAGCTGCGCGTGAAGCTGGCGCAAAGCGGCACCGTGACCCTGCTGGCGCAAACCGCTGATGGCCGCCTGCTGCAAACCCAGGCCGAGGTGCGCGTGACCCTGGGCGGTTGCGGCGAAACCCCCGACGACACCCCACCGCCCGCGCAGCCCCAGCCCAGCCTGATCCGCGCCCGCCGCACGCCCCAGGGCGGCGCCCAAGTGCGCATGCTGGTCAAGCACGAGATGGAATCAGGCCAACGCGCTGACGGCAAGGGCCGGCTGGTGCCAGCTTGGTACGTGCGCGAACTGACCCTGACCCATCAAGGCCAGCCCGTGTTCAAAGCGCTGCTGGGCACCGGCGTGGCCAAGGACCCGCTGTGGGGCTTGGGCCTGCGCAGCGCCCAAGTGGGCGACAACCTGGCCCTCAGCTGGAGCGACAACCGCGGCGCACGCCGCAGCGACGCCGCCACGGTGCAAGCTGCTGGCTGAGGCCCCGGGGGGCGGCAGCGCCTTCCTAGAATCGCGCTCTTTCACGCTCGGCGCATCGCCCCATGGATTTCGAAGACTTCAAGACGATGCTGCCGCAGCGGCTGATGCCCAAGCGGCTGCTGACCGAGATGGCGGGCGCCTTTGCGCGCAGCCGCAGCGGCAAGCTCACCACCGCGGCCATTCGCCGCTTCATCGACCGCTACCAGGTCAACATGGCCGAGGCCGCCAACCCCGACCCGGCCAGCTACGCCAGCTTCAACGACTTCTTCACCCGCGCGCTGAAGGACGGCGCCAGGCCGCTGGCCGATGCGCCCTGGGTCTGCCCGGTGGACGGTGCCGTCAGCGCCTGCGGCCCCATCGTGGCAGACCAGGTCTACCAAGCCAAGGGCCACGGCTACAGCACCCGCACCCTGGTGGGCGGCGACGCGGGCCTGGCTGCGCAGTTCGCTGACGGCCATTTCGCCACCCTGTACCTGAGCCCCAAGGACTACCACCGCATCCACATGCCCTGCGCGGGCACGCTGCGGGAAATGATCTACGTGCCGGGCAGCCTGTACTCAGTGAACCCGGCCACGGCCAAGGCCTTACCGGGCCTGTTCGCCCGGAACGAGCGCGTGGTGTGCGTGTTCGACACCGCGCACGGCCCCTTCGTCTTGGTGCTGGTGGGCGCCACCATCGTGGGCAGCATGGCCACCACCTGGCACGGCTTGGTGAACCCACCGCGCCTGCCGGACGTGAAGCGCTGGACCTATGAGAACCAAACCGTGGCCTTCAGCCAAGGGCAGGAGATGGGCCGCTTCCTGCTGGGCTCCACCGTGGTGATGCTGTGGCCCAAGGGACCCTTGCAGTTCAACCCGGCGTGGCAGCCCGGCACGGGCATCCGCCTTGGCGAAGTCATGGCCGCGGCATGAGCACGGGGCTTCCGGTCTGGCAACGCCGGCTGTTCGGCGCCTTGCCGATTGCCGGCGCCTCGCTGGGCTTGACGATCATTGCGTCGCAGTTCACGACCGCGCCCTTCTCCTGGCTGAACAGCTTCTTTCTGCTGGTCTTTGCGGGCTTCTACCTGTTTGGCATCGCGGCCGGTCTGCTCTTGCTCGAGGACAAGGACCACGCGCTGCGCCCCAACTTCTGGTTCTGGGTCGTTCAAATCCCGATGCTGCAAACATCGGTGTTGGGCTTTGCCGCCGCAAGCGGCGGGCTGTTCCAGATCTACCTGCAATGGGCGCCTTGGAAGATCGGTTTCAACTCCTACCTGGGTAGCTTCTTCAACTATTCGCTGTTCCAGGCAGAGCGCCCAGGCCTGATCGGCCTGAACCTGTTTGCTTTGGCCATCGCCCTGGTTTTGCTGCGTGCTGAACGATGCCAACAAGGCCACCTAACGGCCGCCCTTCCCGCCCCCGCCCCATGACCCAACGCGTCCTCACCGGCATCACCACCACCGGCACCCTGCACCTGGGCAACTACGTGGGCGCGCTGCGCCCGGCGATTGCCGCCTCCAAAGCCCCGGGCGTGGAGAGCTTCTTCTTCATGGCGGACTACCACGCGCTGATCAAGTGCGACGACCCCGACCGCGTCGAGGCCAGCCGCATGCAGATCGCCGCCACCTGGCTGGCCGCCGGCCTGGACACCACGCATGCGCTGCTGTTCCGCCAGAGCGACGTGCCCGAGGTGTGTGAGCTGACCTGGCTGCTGACCTGCGTGACCGCCAAGGGCCAGATGAACCGTGCGCACGCCTACAAAGCGGCCGTGGACGCGGCTGTGGCGGCGGGCGAAGAGCCCGACTCGAACGTGACGATGGGGCTGTTCAGCTACCCCATCCTGATGGCGGCCGACATCCTGCTCTACAACGCGCACCGCGTGCCCGTGGGCAAGGACCAGGTGCAGCACATCGAGATGGCGCGCGACGTGGCCCAGCGCTTCAACCACCTGTACGGTCAAGACTTCTTCGTGCTGCCGGAGGCCGTGGTCGAGGCCGAGATGGAGCTGCTGCCGGGCCTGGACGGCCGCAAGATGAGCAAGAGCTACGACAACGTCGTGCCCCTGTTCGAAGGCGGGGCCGAGGCGCTGCGCAGCGCGGTGGCCAAGATCGTGACCGACTCGCGCGGCCCCGGTGAGCCCAAGGAGCCCGAGGGCACGGCGCTGATCCAGATCTTCGACGCCTTCGCCACGCCGCCCGAGCGTGCCCAGATGCGTGCCGAGCTGCGCGCCGGCCTGGCCTGGGGCGAGGCCAAGCAGCGCTTGGTGGCACAGATCGAGAAGGAGCTGGGCCCCATGCGCGCGCACTACGCGGCGCTGATGGC
Organism: uncultured Burkholderiaceae bacterium; assembly: GCA_964485225.1. GTDB lineage: Bacteria > Pseudomonadota > Gammaproteobacteria > Burkholderiales > Burkholderiaceae_C > Inhella. The sequence continues at coordinate 198 of CAZAIR010000036.1, read as the reverse complement.
CGACCCCGAGCGCATCGAGGCCGAGTTGCTGCGCGGCGCCGAACGCGCCCGCGCCATCGCCCGGCCGCTGCTGGCCCGCCTGCGCGAGGCGGTGGGTTTGCGGCGCAGCCGGGTGTTGCCGGGCCAAGCCACAGTCGCGGCCCCCAAAGCGACCACGCCGCCGGTGGTCAAGCAGTACCGCGAAGCCGATGGCCAGTT
>CAZAIR010000035.1:0-16406 GCA_964485225.1 uncultured Burkholderiaceae bacterium | reverse complement strand
ATGGCGGCCTGCAGGCGCAGGGTGCGCAGGTGGGCCAGGGGCGTGTCGCCCATGGCCTCGCGGAAACGCTCGGCCAGCGCGGTGCGCGACAGGCCAGCTTCCAGCGCCAACGTCTCCAACGTCCAGGCCCGCGAGGGGTCGCCCTGCATCAGGGCCAGCGCGCGGCGCACTTGGGGGTCGCGCACGGCCTGGGCCCAGCCGTCCTGCGCGGGGGCATGGCGGGCCAGCATCTCGCGCAGCAGGTAGGTGAACACCACGTCCATCAGGCCGTTCAGCACGGTTTCGGCGCCCAGCTGGCGCTGGCGCAACTCGTCGGTCAGCAGGCCCACTGTCAGGGCCAGGGGGCCGAGCTTGGGGTGCTCGTCGGCCCGCAACACGAACCACGCGGGCATCTCCCGGAAGAAGGGGTGCAGCGGCGCGTTCCACAGTTGGTAGGCGCCGCCAATCACGGCGGCGGCGCCTGGCTCGGCCGCCCCAATGTCGTCGTCACCACCGATGCTGTGCACGGGCAGGCTATCCAGCGCCGGCCCCAGGGTCAGGAAGTGCTCGCAGCCGCGGGCCATCACCGCCAAATCACCCGTGCGCAGGAGCAAGGGGGCCTCCAAGCCCGGCGCGTGCACATGCACTTCCCCCTGCGTCACCACGTGCAGGCCGATGCTCTTTTCGCAGGGAAAGCGCAAGGCCACAGCGGCGCGCACGTGGCGCAGGCCCAGCAGGCGGCGGCGCACGCCGGCTTGGCTCAGCAGATCGGTCAGCAGGTCGAGGCTGTCAGCACTCATGGTTCAGAACTTGGTACGCAATGACATGAATTATGAACTTCAGGCCATTTGAAGTACAGGCTAGGCGCCAAACAATGGCGCCATCGCAACACACCATCGGAGCATCCCCATGTCCACCATCCTCGTCGTCGGCGCCAGCGGCACTGTCGGTTCTGAACTCTCGCGCCTGCTTGCCGAAGCCGGCCACACCGTGCGCAAAGCCACCAGCCGTAAGCCCACCGCCCCCGACCAAGTTCACCTGAACCTGCTGACCGGCGACGGCCGCGACACCGCCTTTGCCGGCGTGGACAGCGCCTTCTTCTTAGCGCCCCCAGGCCACACCCGCCAAGATCTGCTGCTGAACCCACTGGTCGACGCCGCCCGCGCACAAGGGGTGAAAAAGGTGGTGCTGATGAGCGCGATGGGCGCCAACGCCGACGAAGCTGCACCGCTGCGCGTGGCCGAGCGCTACCTGGAAGCCTCGGGGCTGGCCTTCAACATCATTCGCCCCAACTGGTTCATGCAGAACTTCAACACCTTCTGGATCCAAGGCATCCTCCAGCAAGGCCAGATCTTCCTGCCCGTGGCCGATGCCAAAGGCAGCTTCATCGACGCCCGCGACATCGCCGCCACCGCCGCCGCGCTGCTGCGCAGCGACCGCTTCAACGGCCAGGACTTCGACCTCACCGGCCCAGAGGCGCTGGACCACCACCAAGTGGCCGCCCTGCTGAGTCAGGCCACCGGCAAGACCATCGGCTACACCGACATCCCGCCCGAAGCGATGCGCGAAGGCCTGCTGGCCGCCGGCTTGCCGGCCGACTACGCCGACTTCTTGCTGGTGATCCTGGGCTACTTCAAAGCGGGGTACTCGGCGCGCACAACCGACGCGGTGCAGACCATCACCGGCCGCGCACCACGCACGCTGGCCACCTACGCGGCGGACTACAAGGCGGCTTGGCTTTGACTTGCTGGCGGGCGTCCACCGGCCTCAAGGCGCCGGCCAATCCCACACCCGCTCCACCAGGTTCGACAGGTTGATCGGCGCGCCGGCCAGCACCGCCGCCTGTGCCCAGGTGGTGGGCTGCGGTGCGGCCTGCACCGGCCAGGGTGCGCCGTCCAGGCTGAGCTTGAACGTCAGCAGGACGGGGCCTTCGCGCACCAGCGGTGGCAACAAGCTCAAAGACCGCGCCCGTAGGGTTTGGGCCAGGCCTGGCGGCAGCGCGGGCTGGAAATCCAGCCACACGCGCGCTTGCTGGCCGGGCCGCACCGCCAGCACGAAGAAGCCGGCGGCCGGCTGCGGCAAGGTGTGCTGCTGCAAGGCCTCGAACACGGCCGCGCGCACCGCTTTGGCGTAGTCGCCGTAAGCGTCGACCGAGATCACCCGGAACTGCAACTCGTCATCGGGCTGCAGCAGCAGCACCTCTTGGCGGGTGACCTCGGCGGCCAACAGCGGTGCGGCCGCACCAGCCAGGGCCAGTGCGCTGAGGCCGGCGCGCAGCCTCACAGGCCCAGGGCTTCGTCCACGCCCAGGTGCACGTTCATGCTTTGCACCGCCGCGCCGCTGGCGCCTTTGCCCAGGTTGTCCAGGCGGGCCATCACCATGGCGTGTCGCTCGCTGGCGAACACAAAAATGTCCACGCGGTTGCTGTCGTTGCAGGCCTGCACGTCGAAGAAGCCGTCCTTCAAAGCCTCGGCATCGCGCAGCGGCAACACGCGCACAAAGGGCTCACCGCTGTAGCGGGTGGCCAGCGCGGCGTGCAGCAGCTCCGGCGTGGTGCCGGGCTTCAGGTCGGCCAGGTGCAGCGGCACGCTCACCGCCAAGCCTTTGTAGAAGGGGCCGACGATGGGTTGGAACAGCGGCTGGGTGGTCAAGCCGGTGTGCGCCGCCATCTCGGGCTGGTGCTTGTGGGTCAGCGTCAGCGCGTAGGGGCGGGGGCTCAGCAGTTTGGCGTCACCGCCGGCTTCATACTGGGCAATCATGCTTTTGCCGCCGCCCGAGTAGCCGGTGATGCTGTTGGCGCTGATACGCGCATCGGCCGGCACCAAGCCGGCATCCACCAGGGGGCGCAGCGCCAAGATGAAGGCGCTGGCGTGGCAGCCGGGGTTGGCAATGCGCTTGGTGGCGCGCAGCTTGTCGCGCTGGTCGGCAGCCAGCTCGGGCAGGCCGAAGGCCCAGCCCGGCGCGGTGCGGTGCGCGGTGCTGGCGTCGATGACGCAAGTGTTGGGGTTGGTGATCAGCGCCACGGCCTCTTTGGCGGCGGCGTCGGGCAGGCACAAGAAGGCCACATCGGCGGCATTGAGCAAGCGCGCGCGCTCGGCGGCGTCTTTGCGCTTGTCGCTGTCAATCACCAGCAGCTCGATGTCGGCCCGCTCGGCCAGATACTCATGAATACGCAGGCCGGTGGTGCCTTCGTGACCATCAACAAAAACGCGAACCATGGCAGTGCTTCCTCATCCGGGGGTGGTGGATTCTCCGTTGCCCGACATGACGCCCGTGTTGCTGCTGCCCGGCTGGCAAAACAGCGGCGACGGCCATTGGCAAACCTTGTGGGAAAGCTACTTTGGCGACCAGCGCGTGCAGCAGCACGACTGGCTCACACCCCGCCGGGGCGACTGGATGGCGCAGCTGGACGAAGCCCTGCTGGCGCACCCCGCGCAACGGGTGCTGCTGGCGGCACATTCCTTGGGCTGCCACCTGGTGGCCGCCTGGGCCGCCCACAGCCAGCACACCGCCCGCGTGGCCGGCGCGCTGCTGGTGGCCCCGCCCGACACCGAACAAGCCGACTGGCCTGCCGTGCTGCCCAGCTGGCGCACGCCCGTGCTGCAACGCCTGCCGTTTGATGCGGTGCTGCTGAGCAGCAGCGACGACCCCTTCGACCGCGACGGCCGCGCCGCCGCACTGGCCGCCGCCTGGGGCGCCACCCACGTGAGCCTGGGCACGCGCGGACATGTGAACGCCGACAGCGGCTTGGGCCTGTGGCCGCAAGGCCGGGCCTACCTGCGCAGCCTGCGCCCTAGCGCATGAACCAAGCGCCCGACGACGACCCGCTGTGGCTGAACAGCCCCCACAAGCGCCGCCTGTTCCACGGCTTTTGCTACCTGGTTTTCATTGCGCTGTGCGCCGGCGTGGCAGCCATCGCCATCGCACCGCCCTGGGGCCCGCTGCTGGGCGCCGGCTTCGGCGTGTGGCTCGTGGTCTCCGCACGGCAATGGGTGTTGACGTGGTTGAAGGACGGCATGGAAGCGCTGCGCCTTTTCAGCCACCGCAAGCAAGAAGGTACGCATCACAGTTTTGCCGGCCAGCCCCTGCACCTGCACGACGACGGCCGCGAGGTCTGGATGGACGAGCGCACCGTGCGCGCCTTGCTACAGCTGCAACACGACCGCGCCTTGAAGGCCCGCTTCGCCAACCAATGGCGCACGGCGACCGAGCTGGGCCTGCGCGGCAACGGCTTGTGGGTGCGCGTCGTGGCCGTCCACCAGTACTTGGCCGACGCACCGGAACGCATGGACCCCAAGCGCGTGCGCTTGCGCACCTACCTCGACCGCGACGTGATCCAACCCGCCGCGCGCCGCCACGCCCGCGGCGGCTGAACTTCACTGGCTTGTCCACCCAACAGACCGGTACATGCCTGGCGTGCTACGGTGACTTGGTCTGCAACCCGACGGAGGTCTCTCATGTCTGACACCACCACCGCTGAACAACGCGAGAAGCTGATGGCCGACCTGCGGCTGGTCGTCAGCGATGCCGAAGAGCTGCTCAAGCTCACCGCCAACCATGTGGGCGAAGGCGCGGCCGGCCTGCGCGAGCGCCTGCACGAACGCATCAACGATGCCAAGCACAAGCTGCTCGATCTGCAAGCCTCGGCCACCGAGAAGGCCAAAGCCGTGGGCCACGCCGCCGACGACTACGTCCACGAGCACCCCTGGAAGTCGGTCGCCATCGGCGCCGGCCTGGGCGTGATCCTTGGCATGCTGATCAGCCGCCGCTGAACCCGCGATGAGCGACCGGCCCGGCGCCAGCGCCGGCCTCCTCGACAGCGGTCGGCGCGCCCTCGACGGGCTGCTCCAGCTCGCACAACTGCGGCTGGAGCTGCTCGGCACCGAGCTGGAAGCCGAGAAGCTGCGCCTGTTCGACGCCTTGCTCAAGGCCGCCATCGGCCTGGTGCTGTTGGGCCTGGCCGCCGTGCTGGCCCTGGGTTTCGTCATCCTGCTGCTGTGGGACGGCTACCGCTTGGCTGCGATTGGCGTGCTCACCCTGCTGTTCGGGGGCGCCGGCGCCTGGCTGATGCACCGCGCGCGGCGCCAGCTGCAAGCCGACGAAGGCGGCCCCTTCGCACTGAGCCTGGGCGAGCTGCGCCGTGACCGCGCACCGCTGCAGCCCAAGCCCGGCCCGGACGCCACCCCATGAGCAACCCGCGCCAGCGCGACCTGGCGCGCCGCCAGCAAGCCCTGCTGGTGCGCAGCGCCGAGCTCCGCCTGCAACTGGGCCACGACCTCCGCCCCTGGCAAGCCCCCTTGGCCGTGGCCGACCAAGTCCACCAACGCGGCCAGCAAGCCTGGGGCTGGCTGCGCGCCCACCCCGAAGCCCCACTGGCCGCTGGCGCCGCCCTGTTGATCCTGCGGCCCCGCCGCCTGCTGCGCCTGTGCTGGCGCTGGGGCCGGCGTGCCTGGTTCGCCAAACGCCTGTACGACCGCTGGCGTCAAGCACTACGCACCCCATAAAGCCCGCTGCGCGCCGCCCACGACAATGCGGCCATGGTGACCAAACGACCCAAAGGCCTGGGACTCGGCCTCGACGCACTGCTCGGCCCCAAGGTGAGCGACGCGCCCGCTAGCAACAACGCCCCCAGCAGCCTCAAGGTGACGCAGCTGCAGGCCGGCAAGTACCAGCCGCGCACCCGCATGGACGAAGGCTCGCTCTACGAGCTGGCCGAAAGCATCAAGAGCCAGGGCGTGATGCAGCCGATCCTGGTGCGCCCGGTCGGCCCTGACCGTTACGAAATCATCGCGGGCGAACGCCGCTTCCGCGCCAGCCAGCTGGCCGGCCTGAGCGAAGTGCCGGTGCTGGTGAAGGACGTGCCCGACGAAGCCGCGGCCGTCATGGCGCTGATCGAGAACATCCAGCGCGAAGACCTGAACCCGCTGGAAGAAGCGCAAGGCCTTCAGCGCCTGGTGGGTGAGTTCGGCCTGACGCACGAGCAAGCCGCCCAAGCGGTAGGCCGCTCGCGCAGCGCCGCCACCAACCTGCTGCGCCTGCTGCAGCTCAGCCCGCCGGTGCAACAGCTTTTGATGGCCGGCGACCTCGACATGGGCCACGCCCGCGCGCTGCTGGCGCTCGACGGCGCAACCCAAGTCACCACCGCCCACGAGGTGGTGGCCAAGAAGCTCAGCGTGCGTGACACCGAAAAGCTCGTCGCCCGCAACGCCGCCGGCCGCCAACAGCCGCTGCTGCGCGCCGCCAACGAAAAGCCGCGCGACCTGCTGCGCCTGGAGGAAGAACTGAGCGATCTGCTGGCCAGCACCGTCGAAATCCGCGTGCTGAAGCGCGGCAAAAAGAACCAAAGCGGTGAACTGGCGATCGCCTTTGGCTCGCTGGACGCCTTGCAGGGCGTGATCGAACGGCTGCGCGCCTGACACGTCTTTGCGCGCTTTGCCGATTGAAGCGCTGCGGTTGCTAGCCACTGCTGACCTGTGTCCGCAAGGGCAACTCGGTACGCAATCGCGGGTGCCGACTGATGTCCACTGGAACGGCCACGGTTCGGCGGCTGAAGCAGAGCCGATACAACTCCTGCGACCCCTCAATCAGGGGGGTCGGCAAACTTTACAAGACGCCCAAGATTACAAAACGAAACGTTAGAAGATCAACGTAAACTCTTGATTTTTATGTACTTTTTGCTTTCTGGCGTGCAATTGGCTGAAGAAGAGGAGCTTTTCTCCGCCTCAACCTTCATAGGGATCAAATGAAAGCCATTCGCAACGTCATTCTTGGCGCACTGCTCGCTGCCGGTGCACAGCTCGCCACGGCCTCGACCTTTACCAACACCAGCCCCACCGGCACCGATGTCACCACCGTGGGTGTTTCCACCGTTGGCGGCATCGTGGTGCAACTCATTGGCACCAACGGCACGACGGTCACCAGCCAACTCGCTGCGTCGACCTTGTACGTCGGTTTCGCTGCCAACAACCCCTTCACGATTGGTAGCCAAGCTGGCTACGGCAACAACATCACCAGCCTGCTGGGCGGTGGTCTGTCGCGCGCCACATTCCGCTTCAGCTTGTTTGACGGCGATACCGGCTCTGGCGACTTCGACTTCAACCAGAACTTCCTGCAAGTGAACGGCGTTGAAGTCGGTAACTGGTCCAGTATTCAGGCACAAAACACCGATGGCCTGGGTGTCGCCCTCGCTTCGGGGTTCAGCGGCGGTGGCTTCCGTGACGGGCTGCTGGACACCGGTTGGTTTGATGTGACCAACAGTGCCCTGCTTGCCTCGATCTTCGCCAACATCGACGCTGCAGACAGCATCAGCTTTCAACTGCGCGACATCGACCCGAATGACAACTTCTTTGACTTCACCCGAGGCATCAACAACTCGCTGATCAACATCGGCACGGGCCCCATCATCACCAACCCCAACGCCGTGCCGGAACCCGGCGCCTTGGCCTTGGCTGGTCTGGGCTTGCTGGGCGTCGCTTTCATGCGCCGTCGCAAAGCCGCCTGATCGTTAGCGATACAGCGCCTTGAAAGGCCCCGGTTGGCAACAACCGGGGCTTTTTTCATGGGGTGCTTGCGATGGTCGGGGCAAGGTGCCAGCATGGGCTCACTTGTGTTGGCCGGAGATCCGCCATGAGCACCACTTGGAACAGCACTTGGATGGCCGCCTGGACGGCCTGGGCTTTGCGTGTGGCCGAGGCTTTTCGCTCACCCAGTGGGCCGCTGCCCCCCACGACGCCACATCGGGCCGGAGCACCGCGGAAAGTGGTTGGGGGCGGACAACCCGTGACGACGAAGACCGCGCCCCGTCACCGCAGCGGCAAGCGGCACGCCTGAGCGGGAGCGCCCTTCGCGCCTCAGGTCTTGTCGGCGTGCTTGCCTCGGAACGGTTGGTAGAAGGCCTGGATACCAACCATGTCCGCGTCGATGTCGCCAGAGGGTACGACCAGCGGACCTAGCCCTACCCGTTTGTTGGCGTAATCCATGTAAGCCAGCTGGATGGGCACGCCAGCGCCGTGCGCGATCCAATAAAAGCCGGTCTTCCAGGTCGTGACTTTGTCGCGCGTGCCCTCGGGCGGAATGATCAGCTGCACCTTGCCCTCGAATTCGCGCAGAGCCTGCGCGCTGCTGGCCACCAGGTTGCTTTTTTGGCTGCGATTGACCGCGATGCCGCCCAGCCAGCGCATCACTGCGCCGAAAGGGAACTTGAAGATGGTGTGCTTGCCCATCCAGTGCAGGCGCAGGTCGAGCACGAAGGCTGTCATCAGCGTGAGGGGCAGATCCCAGTTGCTGGTGTGCGGGGCGGCGATGAGCACACATTTGTCCACCGCCAATTGGCCTTCGACGCGCCAGCCCGCCAAACGGAGGTAGAGGCGGGAGAAGGCGCGCAGCAGGGTGTTGACCACGGGCGTGGTGAAGATCGTGCGGTTGAGTTGTGTCATGACCGGAATTAGAGGCTGGCTGGCATCATCGGCGCCTCACGAAAACCAAAAAGATCGGCAGTTCAGCATGGGCAAGCGCCTTACCCAGATCGCCACGCGCACCGGCGACGATGGCACCACCGGCCTTGGAGATGGCCGCCGGGTTCGCAAAACCGATCTGCGCATCGCCGCCATGGGCGATGTCGACGAGCTCAATTCCACCCTGGGCCTGCTGCTGTGCGAACCGCTGCCCGAGGACGTGCGGACCCTGTTGGTGGTGATCCAGCACGAGCTGTTCAACCTGGGTGGCGAGCTTTCGATGCCCGGCTACACCCTGCTCAAAGACGAAGCCGTGCTGCGGCTGGACGAGGCCCTGGCCACCTACAACGCCACGCTACCGGCGCTCAAAGAATTCATCTTGCCTGCGGGCACACGCAGCAGCAGCTTGGCGCATGTGGCACGCACCATCGCGCGGCGGGCCGAGCGCACCGTGGTGGCCCTGGCCGCCATCGAAACCCTGAATGCCGCACCGCGCCAGTACCTGAACCGCTTGTCCGACCTGCTGTTCGTGCTGGCCCGCGTGCTGAACCGCGCCAACCTCGATGGGCTTGGGGGCGATGACGTGTACTGGCGCAGCGAGCGCCTGGCCCGCGACGAGGCGGGCCTCACGGATGCAAGCTGAGCCCGGCATGACCGCTTCCTCCCCAACCCCGCCCACCTTTGCCAGCCTGGGCCTGATCCCCGCGCTGGTGGGCGTGGCCCATGTACAAGGCCTGCGCGAACCGACGCCGGTGCAGCACGCCGTGATCCCGGCCGTGCTGGACAAGCGCGATGTGCTGGCCGTGGCCGAAACCGGCTCCGGCAAAACCGCGGCTTACGCGCTGCCCATGCTGCAGCGCCTGATGGGCGGCGAGGCCTACTTCGAACCGCGCGCCCTGGTGCTGGTGCCCACGCGCGAACTGGCCGCCCAGGTGGCCGAGACCCTGCGCGCCTTGGCGGCAGGGCTACCCAAGCAAATCAAGGTGGCGGTGGCCTTTGGCGGCGTGTCGATCAACCCGCAGTTGATGGGCTTGCGCAGTGGTTGCGACGTGATGGTGGCCACCCCCGGTCGCTTGCTCGACCTGCTGGACCACAACGGCCTGCGGCTCGACGCCATCCAGACCCTGGTGCTGGACGAAGCCGACCGGATGCTGGCGGCCGGCTTTGCCGATGAGTGGCAGCGCGTGGCCGCGCTGCTGCCACCGCAACGCCAAAACCTGCTGCTGAGCGCCACACTGCCGCCCGCCGTGCAAGCCTTGGCCGACGCCTTGCTGCACGAACCGGTGCGCTGCGACCTGGCCAGCAGCCCACCCGACATCACGCAGCGCGCCATCCAAGTGGACGCAGCACAGCGCACGCCGCTGCTGCGCCACCTGCTGGGCAGCGAAGGCTGGGGCACGGTGCTGGTGTTCGTAGCCACGCGCTATGCCGCCGAGCACGTGGCCGCCAAGTTGTACGCCGCCCGCATCCCAGCGGCCGCCTTGCACGGCGACCTCAGCCAAGGCGCCCGCACCGATGTGCTGAAGGCCCTGAAAAGCGGCGCCCTGCGCGTGCTGGTGGCCACCGATGTGGCGGCGCGCGGCCTGCACATCCCTGGTTTGTCAGCGGTGGTGAACCACGAACTGCCCCGCGCTGCGGCCGACTACACGCACCGCATTGGCCGCACGGGCCGCATGGGTCAGAAGGGCGTGGCCGTCAGCTTCATCTGCGCTGACAGCGCCACCAACACGGAATCGCATTTCCGGCTGATCGAGAAACGCCAGGGCCAGCGCGTGCCGCGCGAGGTGGTGGCCGGCTTCGAGCCCAAAGCCGTGGCCAGCGAAGCACAGGCCAGCGGGGGCATCAAGGGCAAACGCCCCAGCAAGAAAGACAAACTGCGGGCCTTGGCCGCCCAGGGCGACTGAGACCGGGCGCGGGGCATGACCGACCCGGCCCCATCCACCGCCAACACCCCTTGGCGACAAGCGCTGGCCTTGGCTTTGGCGGCTGCGGTGTCCTTGGGGTTGGCGCGTTTTTCGTATGCGCTGCTGCTGCCTGCCATGCGCGAGGACTTGGGTTGGCGTTACGTCACCGCCGGCGCACTGAACACCGCCAATGCCGTGGGCTACCTGTTGGGTGCTTTGATGGTGCCATGGTTGCTGCGGCGCATGGCCCCGCAAGCACTGTGCGTGGCTGCCTGCTGGGCAGCCGCCTTGTTGCTGGGAGTACATGGACTGGTGCGCGATGAAGGCGCCTTGGCCGCGCTGCGCTTGGCCCTAGGGGTGTGCAGTGCACTGGCCTTTGTGACCGGCGGCTTGCTGTCGGCCCAACTGGCGCTGCGGCCGGGCGTGCGCCCTGCCTTGGTGCTGGGCTTGTTCTACGGCGGCACCGGCGCCGGCATCGTGGGTTCAGCTTTGCTGGTGCCATTGGCGCTGGGCCCCAGCGCCTCGGTACAAGCTTGGCCTTGGGCCTGGGCGGTGCTGGGTTTGGCGGCGGGCTTGGCCAGCTGGGTGCTGGGCCAAGGCACGCGCGCGATGGCTGCACGGCCGCCCGTGGCCCCAACGGCGGCAAGGCCAGCCCCGAAGGCCCGCGCCGGGTGGACGCAACTCAGCTGGGCTTTGGCCAGCTACACGCTGTTCGGCTTGGGCTACATCGGCTACATGACTTTCATCGTCACCTTGCTGCGCGAGCAAGGCGCCAGCAGCCTGTTGATCACGGTGTTTTACGCGCTGCTCGGCGCCAGCGTGATGGCTTCTTCCTGGGTGTGGGCGCCGCTGCTGCAGCGCTTCAAAGGCGGGCAGGCCATGGCCTTGCTCAACGCCCTTCTGGCGATGGCCACTTTGCTGCCGGTGTTGTCGGTGCACCCGGCGGTGATCTTGGCCTCAGGCTTGCTGTTCGGCGGTGTGTTCCTCTCAGTGGTGGCCTCCACCACGGCACTGGTGCGCCACAACCTGCCACCGGCGCAATGGGTGGCCGGCATCACCGCGTTCACGGTGGTGTTTGCCGTCGGGCAAACCGTGGGGCCGAGCTTGACCGGCTGGGTGGCCGATGGGCGCTTGGGGCTGCTGGGTGGTTTGGCACTGTCGGCAGCTGTATTGGGTCTGGGTGCTGTGCTGGGTTGGTTGCAGCGCCCACTCAGCCCAACTGCGCCACCGCCGCTTTGAGCCGGCTGGCAAAGGCGTTGCGCAGTGGCGCTGGCGCCAGCACCTGCACTTGGCCGGCATGGCGCAGCAGGTCCATCAGCAACTCGGTCGCGTCCACGTAAGGCAGTTTCAAGCGCAAGCCGCCATCGCTGGTGCGTTCGGCCGTTTGCTTGGGGTGCCATTCCTCTTGCGCCACCCAGGCCGCCGCCTCGGGGCTGAACAGCAACTCGGCCCATTGCTCGGTGCCGCCGGCAAAGATGCCGTAGCCACGGTCGAGCTCAGCCTCCAAGGCCTTCAACGCCAGCCTGTAGGCCTTGGCCTCGGGCTGCACCTGCGCGCCCTCGATGGCATCCAGCGCAAAGCGGCGCAAGCCCTCGCTGCGATGGCACCAAGCGTCCAGGTACCAAGCGTGGCGGTAGTGCACCAAGCGCTGTGGGCTCAGGTCACGCTGCTCCAGCTGACCGGTGGCGCGTTTGCGGTAGCGCACCGCCAAACGCTGGTTCAGCAGCACGGCGCTGCACACCGTCTCGAAGTGGGCTGTGCTGGCGCGCCGCCTTGCGGTGCTGATGAGCTTGACCCGGCGCTGCAGCTGCTTGGCCTCTTTCTCGTCCAAGCCCAACATGGCTTGCAAACGCTCGGCCATGGGCTGCAGGTGGCGAGCCAACAACTGGCCTTCGTCCAGACCGGCCAGCATTTGGTGCAGGGTCAGCAAGGCATGCAACTCATGCTCACTGAGCCACATGCCGGGCAGTTCGTGTTTGGTGTCGCGCCACCCTTCTTGCGCAAAGCGATAGCCGCGGGTGAAGGCGTCGTACTCGATCGGCGCGCCCAGTCGCTCGCGCAGGTATTGCAGGTCGCGCTTGAGCGTGGCGGGCGAGACCTCCAATTCTTGTAACAACGTGTCAAAGCGCACGGAGCCCCGCGAACGAATCAACATTTCAATCTTGTAAAAGCGCTCGGTGCGGTCCATTGTTCATAGGGCGATCACTGACGATTTATTCAGTATCGCTGGTGGCTCACGCCATGAGCTACCTTGCTTGGAAACTGGCCTCCATCAACACAGGAGACATGCCATGACTGCCAGCGCCCTGCACCGCTTCACCAGCTCCAACCCCCAGTTGGAACTGAGTTTGGACGCCCCGAACCCCTTGGCCACCGAGGCCCTGGCCCTTGGCGGCAGCGATGCCACGGGCTGGCAGCTGGGCTTCGACCACGCCAAACATGGCTTGCCCTTGCCGGCTGCGCACCTGCACCAAGGCTCACCCTTGTTTGCCGGCTGGCAAGCTGCGTTGTCCAAAGCCAGCAGCACCCGTCACCGCGACCCCGCACCAGGCGTTCGGCACTGGCTCGCTTTGCGCTTGCAAGCCTGGCAAGAAGGCGTGGCCTTCGAAGAGCACCTGCTGACCCCGCACTACCTGAGCCAGCTGCAAGTGCAGCACTGCCCGGTCAGCCGTTTGGCCTTGCATGATGAAGCTGGCCATCCTCAGGCTCGGCGCTGGGTGCGCCTGCGGCAAGACAAGGGTTACAACGCCGGTCACTTGGTGTGCATGGGTGCCACCGCGGCCAAAGCCCTTGAGGGACGAAGCGCCACTGAATTGCATGGCCTGGCACAGCGCGCAGCAGCCATGGCTTGCACCCTGGAAGGCCTGGACGCCGGCGCCTGGGCCCGCTTGGCGGGTTTGGTGGCGCTGGTCACCCCGAACGCCGATGCGCACCAAGCCTTGCCCGTGCAAGCCCCCAATCGCTTGGTGATCGTGAACCCACTGCAGGCCCTTCAAGCTTGGGTGGCGCGTCAGTTGGGTGCAGCAGGATGGGCGCAACGCCTGCAAGCCTTGCACGATGCCTTGCCCACGGTGGCCGCCCGGCAGGCCGCCAGTGCCTTGGCTGCAGCTTTGGCTCCCCACGCCTTGACCGTGCCCTTGAGCGGTCCTGAGCGTCTGCACGCTCTCGAAGACCTGTGGCTGGACGCCCGGGTGCAGCGCCGTTGGTTGGCACTGGCACAAACCGTGTCACCACTGATCGCCGAGCGCTTGTTGACCCAATTGCCCAGCCCCCAAGGCGTGCACATGGCCCTTCATGCCCATGTTGAGGCACTAGCAGCCTGAATTCACGAGGGCTGAGCCAGTTCCTCAAACGGCAACTGCGCCCCTTGGGCCAACTGGCGGCGCGATGCCTGGGCCAGGCGTGGCCATTGCCGTTGCGGCACCGACTGCAAAGCGTGCAGCAGCGTCACGCTCAGCGGTGCGCCAGACAAAGCCTCGGCCAGCAGCGCATGGGCATCCGCACCGATCCGCTGCCACAGCTGGGCCGTTACCAAGGCATCGGCCAAAGCCCTGTGCGCGCGACCGTGGGCTTGCAAGCTGTGGAAAGCAGCCAAGGTGCCCAACCTGCAGTTCGGCGCCTGCGGATACAAGCGCCGCGCCAGCTTCACCGTACAGGTGAATGGGGTGGCGCTGGCATCCACACCAGCACGGCGCATTTCATCGACCCAAAAGCCGCGATCAAAGCTCGCGTTGTGCGCCACCATGGGACAACCGTTGGTGCGCGCCGCCACTTCGGCCATCACGTCGCGGGCACCGGGCGCCTTGTCCAACATGTCGTTGCTGATGCCAGTCAGTCGCTCGATGAAAGGCGGCACCGGCACGCCGGTGTGCATCAAGCTGGCGTATTGATCGACCACCTGACCGCCACGCACCAGCACCACCGCCACTTCGGTGGCCCGTGCGCCATGCGCTGGACCCATGCCCGTGGTTTCAAAGTCGACCACGGCCACGGTTTCATCGCTCAGCCAAGGCACTGCGTGATGCAGATTCATGGCAGTCGGTACTTCAACGCGTTCTTGGCGAACTTGGCCTCGGTCGCGGCTTCGAGGTCGATGCCGGCGGCTTGGGCCAATTGCAGGAGGTACAGCAACACGTCGGCCAGCTCATCACCCAGGGCGGTCGGATCGGGGGCCTGCTCGGGCGTCAGCCATTGGTAGAGCTCAACCACCTCCGCGGCTTCAACGGACATCGCCATGGCGATGTTTTTCGGTGTCAGGTAGGGCTGCCACTGGCGATCGGTGGCGAATTGGGCGAGGCGCGCTTGCCAGGCAGGGATGTCCATGGCGGCTGAGTTTGCCTCCACCACCATTCAATCAAAGAAGAAGAATACAAATTGGTAGCAGTAGTAGAGGCTGCCTCAGCCTGTGGATAAGTCGAAAACTTGATGCATGACAAGCATTTAGCTTGATCAGCGCCCTGTGGGCTGTCGCAGCCGTCGATGTCACGCGATTGGGGACAACTCGCGCCAAATGGACGGTCTTGTGGACAAGTGCCCAGTTGTGCAAGTACCGTCCACAGGCTTGTTCAGGCCCGCCCTTTGTGGGGGAATCCCGCTGCGTTGCGTCCATGGGCTTGTTCTACGATCAGGCCCAACCGACCGGTCGGTCGATTCCCAGAGATGCTTGTTGTGCACAGCTCGGAGTGGCCTTTGCACCTTCGTTCACCACCTTGTCCCCAGCTTTGTCCCCAACCCAGGAAGCCACCCTCACCATGACCGATTCCATTCCTGCCACTGTGTTTGTTGAGCAGGCGCCGGACAGCGCGGTGGCCGTGGTGCGCTTGAACCGGCCACAACAGCTCAATGCGTTGACGGCCAACATGCTGGTGCAGCTGCGCGATGCCATCGAAGCCGTGGGTCAAGACCCCAGCGTGCGTGCCATCGTGTTGACTGGCGAAGGCCGGGGCTTCTGTGCCGGCCAAGA
Source organism: uncultured Burkholderiaceae bacterium (assembly GCA_964485225.1). Lineage (GTDB taxonomy): Bacteria > Pseudomonadota > Gammaproteobacteria > Burkholderiales > Burkholderiaceae_C > Inhella. Next base: position 1,107 of record CAZAIR010000035.1, on the reverse strand, counting down.
CCTTGCCGATCCGTTCGTGGCGCCGCCCCAACCCGGACAGCCTCAGCGGGACATCGGTCACCTGATCGACCACTACTACATCCCCTTGGTGCAAACGCTGCGCGCCTGTCCAGTACCGACTGTTTGCGCCGTGAACGGGGTGGCCGCTGGCGCAGGCGTCAGCTTGGCTTTGGGTTGCGACTTGGTGGTGGCCAACGATGCAGCCATGTTCGTGCTCGGCTTCAACAAGATCGGTCTGGTGCCCGATGCAGGAGCCACTTGGTTACTGCCCCGTTTGGTGGGCCGCGCCAAGGCGCTGGAAATGGCGCTGTTGGGGGACAAGCTCAGCGCCAGCGATGCCGAACTGATGGGTTTGATCTCCCGCACCTACCCGGCCGACCAATTGCTGCCCCAAGCCTTGTTGATGGCCGATCGCCTGGCCGCACTGCCCACGCGTGCGCTGGTGCAAACACGCAGGTTGTTTGACGACGCCATGCAAAGCACCCTGGACGTGGCCTTGCGCGCCGAGAGCCGTGTGCAAAGCCAGCTCGGCTTCAGCACCGACTACCAGGAAGGCGTGGCTGCTTTCCAGCAAAAACGCGCGCCGCAATTCACCGACAAGTAAGCGAGCTACCGCCATGTACACCCAAGCCCTGAGCCTCGAACAGCAAGAGCTGCGCACCGCCAGCAGCGCCGATGAAGCCGCCCGTGAGGCCGCTTTCGAGGCGCGCATCCAAGCCGGTGAGTACATCGAGCCCAAAGACTGGATGCCCGCCCACTACCGCAAGACCCTGGTGCGGCAAATCAGCCAGCACGCGCATTCCGAAATCGTCGGCATGCTGCCCGAGGGCAACTGGATCAGCCGTGCGCCTACCCTCAAGCGCAAAGCCATCTTGCTGGCCAAGGTGCAAGACGAAGGCGGCCACGGCCTGTACCTGTATGCCGCCGCTGAAACGCTGGGCACCAGCCGGGACGAGATGACCGCGGCGCTGCTCAGCGGCAAGGCCAAGTACAGCTCCATCTTCAACTACCCCACCCTCACCTGGGCCGATGTCGGCGTGATCGGCTGGCTGGTCGACGGCGCGGCGATCATGAACCAGGTGCCGCTCACGCGCTGCAGCTACGCGC
>CAZAIR010000034.1:0-16469 GCA_964485225.1 uncultured Burkholderiaceae bacterium | reverse complement strand
GGTGGGCCGCAACCTGGGCAGCATCAAGCCCGATGGCAGCGCAGTGCTGGGCGCCCAAGCGAGCATCGCCCGCGCGCTCAGCCGCGACGGCTTCACGCTGGCCAACCACAGCTTCAGCCACGCCCAGCTCAGCAAGACGGCCGGAGAGCCACTCAAGGGCGAGATCCTCCACACCGATGCCCTGCTCAAGGCCGTGGACCCCCAGCGTGCCCCGCTGTTCCGCTTCCCCTACGGCGCGCAGAGCCGCGAGGGCCTGGGCTACCTGAGCGAAGCCGGCCTGCTGGACGTGGGCTGGCACATCGACTCGCTCGACTGGGCCGACCCCGTGCCCAGCTCGATCGCCGAACGCGTGCTGCGCGGCGTGGCGCAAAGCGGCAAAGGCATCGTGCTGTTCCATGACATCCATGAGCGCACCGTCAAAGCCCTGCCCTTGGTGCTCGACCGCTTGGTGGCCGAGGGCTACCAGTTCGCGGGCTGGGACGGCCGCGCCTTCAGCCTGAACCGCAGCACGGAAACCGGCGAAGCCAGTGCCGCCCGCGCCCAGCTCACCACCGGCTACCGCAACAGCTGGGCCGTGGTGGTCGGCATTGACCAGTACACCCAGTACCCCAAGCTGCAACGCGCCGTGGCCGATGCCAAGGCCGTCAGCCAAGCCTTGCAGCAGCGCTTCGGCTTTGCGCCCGAGCGCACGGTCACGCTGTTCAACGAAGCGGCCACCCGCCAAGGCATCTTGGCCGCCCTGCACAAGCTGCAAGCCCACGGCGGCCTGCACAAAGACGACCGCGTGTTCATCTACTTCGCCGGCCATGGCGCCACCGCCAAGCTGCCCAACGGCCGGGAGCTGGGCTACGTGCTGCCAGTGGATGCCAACCCCGAGCAGCTGGCCCGCGACGGCATCTCGATGAGCGAACTGCAAGCCGTGGCGCAAAGCCAGCCAGCCAAGCACCTGCTGTTTGTGATGGACTCTTGCTACAGCGGCCTGGGCCTGACGCGCGCTGGCGGTGGCGGCAAAGGCTTCTTGAAGCAAAACGCCCAGCGCGTGGGCCGGCAAATGCTCACCGCCGGTGGCGCCGATCAGCTGGTGTCCGACGAAGGGCCTGATGGCCACTCGGTGTTCACCTGGACGCTGCTGCAGGCCCTGGCCGGCAAGGGCGACCTGAACGGCGACGGCTTCATCACCGGCACGGAGCTGGCGGCCTACATCGCCCCGGCGGTGGCCGCAGTCAGCCAGCAAACCCCGGCCTTCGGCAGCCTGCAGGGTTCACAGGGGGGCGAGTTCGTCTTCGAGCTGCCGGTTGAGAACGAGTTCCTCAGCGCCGATGCCGCGCAACTCAAGCCGGAGGCACTGGCCCTGGTGCAGCGGCAAGACAGCGCTGCTGCAGCCGCACCGCAAGCTGCCATCGTCGTGCCGGATCTGGCCGGCCAAGCCCGCACCCTGGCGCCTTTGCCCGTCGTGGGACTGAGCGTGCGCCAGCAGGCGCAGCGCGCCAACGACCGTGGCTTACAGGCCTACCGCGCCCAGCGCTATGCCGAGGCCGAAGCCGCCTTCACCGAAGCCCTGAAGTTGCGCCCGGACTTCGCGCTGGCCGCCAATAACTTGGGGTTTGTGTACTTCAAGCAGAACAAGCCAGCCGAGGCCGCACGCTGGTTTCAGAACACCCTGCAACTCGACCCCTCCCGGGCGGTGGCCTACCTCAACTTGGGCGACGCCCAACGTGCTTTGGGCCAAGCCGAGGCGGCCCGCAAGGCCTACACCACCTACCTGGAGCTGGCGCCCAACGGTGCGGGCGCACCACAAGCCCGTGCCGCACTGATGGCACTGTAGGGTTGGACAGCGGCTCTCTAGAATCGCAGCTCCCCCGCCCGCTCCGTGCTCACCATGGCCTTGCTACCCGATCTGCTGCAACGCGTTGAACGCCTGCTGGTGCGTCACGATGAATTGGCGCGCACCAATGCACTGCTGGCCGAGCAGGTGGCCGCGCTCACCCAGGAGCGCGACAGCCTGAAGTCGCGTCTGTCGGCCGCGCGGCACCGCATCGACACCCTGCTCGAACGCATTCCCACCGACAACGCCGGCACGCCCAACGCATGAAGCAACTCGAAGTCAACATCATGGGCCAGAGCTACCTGCTGGCCTGCCCCGAGGGCGGTGAAGCGCAGTTGACCCGCGCCGTGGCCCGGGTCGACGCTGAGATGTGCGCCATCCGTGACGCAGGCAAGGTGCGCGCCCGCGAGCGCATTGCCGTGTTGGCTGCACTGAATCTGGCGTACCAGTTGTCGCAGCCGACGCTGGCCCCGGCCATCAGCGTGCAAGCACCCGGCGAGGCCCCCGACCTGCGCAACTTGATCGAAAGGCTCGATCACGCCTTGGCGGCCGACGGCAACCTGCTCTAATCAGGCCGTCCACTGCGCTCGCGCAGGTTTTTATTTCCTTGAACCGATGCTCTCGCGAGCTTGGGCTTGGAACATGCGAAGCGGGCGTGATCGTCTCGCGTCAGATGAACCCGAAGCCTCGCTGACCTCGCCCACCTGAACCACCCTGGGTTCAGGAATGCGGCCTGCGGCGCGCAGTGGACACCTTCACCCCATGCCCACCTGGTTGATGAAATCGGAGCCCGACGAGGCCTCCATCGACGACTTGGCCCGTGCCGGCACCTTGCCCTGGACGGGGGTTCGCAACTACCAAGCGCGCAACTTCATGCGCAACGCCTTCAGGCTCAACGACCGGGTTTTGTTCTACCACTCGTCTTGTGCTGAACCTGGCATCGCAGGCTTGGCGAAAGTGGCCTCCGCGCCCTACCCCGACCCAACACAGTTCGATCCCAGCAGCCCCTACTTCGACCCCAAGAGCAGCCCGGCGCAGCCACGCTGGCTGCTGGTTGACGTGCGCTTTGAAGCCAAGGTGCCGCTACTGAGCCTCGCCCGTCTGCGCGCCACCCCAGCCCTGGCTTCGATGGTCTTGCTACAGCGGGGCAGCCGCCTATCCATCAGCCCAGTGACTGACGCTGAATGGCACACCTTGGCGCCGATGCTGGGCGCAGGACCATGAGCTGGGAGTTGATCGCCGTTCTATTGGCACTGGGCGCTGCAACAGGCCTGCTGGCCGGCTTGCTGGGCATCGGCGGTGGGATGTTGCTGGTGCCTTTCCTGACAATGCTGTTCACCGCCAAGGGCCTGAGCGAAGGCTTGGCGGTCAAGATGGCGATCGCCACCGCCATGACCTGCATCGTCGCCACCTCGGCGGCCAGCTTGCGAGCGCACCACCGTCGCGGAGCGGTGCGATGGGATCTGGTTCGCGGCCTCGCGCCGGGCGTGGTGCTCGGCGGCCTGGCATCCGGCGCCGCGCTGTTCGGCGCGCTGAAAGGCGGCACCTTGGCCGCTGTGTTTGCGGTCTTCGTGGGCTTCTCTGCCTGGCAAATGTGGCGCGGCGCCCAACCCAAGCCCAGCCGGCAAATGCCCGGCACGGGCGGACAAGTGGCCGTGGGCGGCGGCATTGGGCTGCTCAGCGGTTTGGTAGGGGCTGGCGGCGGCTTTGCCTCCGTGCCCTTCATGACGTGGTGCAACGTGCCGATCCACCAAGCCGTGGCCACCAGCGCTGCGCTGGGGCTGCCCATCGCACTGGCCAGCGCCGCGGGCTACGTCATCAGCGGCTGGCAGTTGGCAGCTCCCTTGCCCGGTGCCACGGGCTTCATCTACTGGCCGGCCCTGGTGGTGCTGATGCCGATGACCGTCTTGTTGGCCCCTGTGGGCGCCAAGGTGGCGCATGCGCTGCCGGTCGCCAAATTGAAGCGGGTGTTTGCCGCGCTGCTGGCCTGCTTGGCCGTCTACATGCTGACCAAGGTCGCTTGATTCAGACCAGCGAGATGGTGGCCAAGGCCACTTGGTTCTGACCACGTCGCTGCGCCTGCTGCAAAGCGGTGCTGCTGGACTTCAGCAGATCGTCGTGGGTGCCAGCTGAGTGCGGGAAGCTGGCCACGCCCATCGACACGGTCAACCCCAAATCCTTGCCATCCACCACGACCAATTGCTGCATGCATTGGCGGCGCAGGTGTTCCATGCGCGAATGCGCCGTGGCCAGGCCAACGCCCGACAGCAGGACGCCAAAGCGGTCGTCGCCCATGTGGCTGGCAGCGTCCATGGCCCGCGTGTTGCCGCGCAACAGGCGGCCCAGCGCCTCGCGCTGCATGGGGTGTGCGGTGCCATTGGGGGTGTCGATGCTGATCATCACCAGCGCGAACTCGCGGTGCTCGCGCGTGGACAGGTCGATTTCGCGCTGCAGCAGTTCGTCGAACAAGCTGCGCTGCTGCAGGCCGCTGGCCTCGTCACGCCCTGCACTGCCCTGTGACTGCTGACGCGCTTGCGCGAGTTCGGCCTGGTGCTGCTCGATCTGCGCCAGCGCCTTCTGCAACTGCGCCTCGCGCTGCCGCTCGGCCGATCGCTCCATCCAAAGCGCCAGCATGTAGCGCTCATCCAAGGGCAAGCGCACCAAGGTGAATTCACGGCGGCGTCCGCCCAAGTCCAGTCGGTGTTCGTGAACCTGCGGTGTGCTCAAGCCCATGACCTGCAACTCGACACGCCGCATGGCGGCAGCTTCGTCGGGCCGCATCAGTTCGTTGTCGGATGAACCCACCAGGCTCGATTCCGTGCGTTCGAACAAGCGGTCAAGCGCGGGCGACGCCTGCACGTACTGGCCATTGCTGATTTGCTTGACCGACATCGAGACGCCCATGCTCTCGAGGGCCATGCTGAGCAATCGGGCAACCCCCTCGCCGCCCAGCGTGGCAAACCAGGGAGATGGGATGGCGTCTGGGGCTTGGGTCATGGGCAAAACAATGGAAGTGGCCGTTGAGTGTCAGCCTGATCTGGGCGGGCTTGGAAGCAGCCTACCCCCCCGGGGCAGGGGTTCGAAGCCTTGTTGTGCCAGCGATAACGGCATTTTGTAACACCCTGCCCAGCCGCTGAGCACGAGGGTGCCGACCTCCAACAAAACACCGGCAACTCGCAGCTTGCGCTGCGGGCTCAAGCGTAGATGTCAACCATCACGCCGGAGAGGCGCAACTGTGTTTGCAGCACCCGCAGGTTGGCCACAAATTGGTATGCGGCTGCGCGCTGGGCCACGAGGTCGCGCGCAAGGTTGGTGTCTTGTTGAACCAGCGCCAACTCGCTGGCGGCGCCCTGGTTGAGCGAAGTGCCCTCGGCGGGTTCGGCACGCGTGATCCGGGTGCTGGCATTGGCCAAACTGTTGGCCGACGCACGCAGCCGCTCTTGGGCGGCAGCCAGTCCAGCAAGTGCGGTCCCCAGTTCGACAGCCATGAAAGCGAAAAAAGCGCGTGAAAGACCTCCCAATTATGGGCGCCGTCCCTCCAGGCTTCAAGCGCCATCAGCCGGCAGTGGACTCCAAAGCGGTCTGAACCACGAAAACCCGCACGCAATCACCGCCGGCGGCCTTGGCTTCACCACAAGCGAGGGTGGCTGCAGCCAGCACCGCGTCGGGGGTTTCCAGGCTGGGGTGCAGCAGCACCACGCCCAAGCTGCCCTTGGTGCGCGCGCGGTGCAGGCCCCAGCGCAGCCGGTAGCTGGCAATGGCGGCGCGGATTTTCTCGGCCACGATCTCAGCGTAGTGCTGGTTGCAGTCAGGCAGCAGCACAGCGAAGCGGTCTTTCTCGATGCGCGCGACGGTGTCGGAGGCGCGCACTTTGGTTTGCAGCAGTTGGCCCAGCCCAAAGAGGAAGTGATCGGCGGTGTCGGTGCCCATGCCGTTCACGATCTCACCAAACCCATCCAGATCCAGCCACAGCACCGAAACAGGATCGCCACGACGGCTGCCGACGTGTTCGGCCAGACGGCGCTCAAACTCGCGGCGGTTGGACAGCTCGGTCACGGGGTCGTGCTTGGCGGTCCAGGTGGGTGCCAGCCGCTCGGCGCGAGCGGCCGTGATGTCTTCGACCACCCACAAGGCTTCACCCTGAGGCGCTGACCAATCGATGGGGCTGGCCTGCAAGCGGCCCCAGAAGCGACTGCCATCACGGCGCACCAGTTCAACTTCTTCATCCACGGGCTGGCCACCCACGAAGCCGCTGGCCAGACGCTCACTGACCGCCTTGTGATTGGCGTCCGACACAAACACCGAGCGGGTATCGGCACCTGCCAGATCGTGGTCATCGACGTGGCCCAGCAGATGGTTGAAGGCCTCACTCAGTGAATGGAAACGTTGGTTGGCCACAAAGGCCACAGCGATGGGGGCGCGCTGCAGCAAAGCGGCAAGGCGGGAATCGGGTGCGCTCATGGGGTCTCCTTTACGTTTGATCTTCCGTGATCGGGGCAGTGGGTCAAGCGGCGCTTTTCCCTAGGGAGCGAGGTGTTCTGCCCAATCCACCAGCGCCGATAGCAGGTCTTGCGCTCGCTCGTCGTCTTCGCGTTCGGCTTGGAGGGTGTCGATGCGATCCAGGTAGGCGGCAAGGCTCAAGTGACCGGGGCCGCCGTTGTGCAATCGGGCGGCCCGCTCGGTCTCCCATGCTTGGCGCTCGGCATCCGTCAGCCAGGGGCCATGGTGGCGGGCGCGGTAGCGCCAAAGCAAGGTATTGAGTCGCTCGTCTTCGAAGTTCAGCTTGCCTTCATGGACGCGCGCCGCCAAGGCCTCGGGGGTCAGCTGGCGCACCTGGTTGGCCAAGCGGCGGTCGGCGTCGCCCACAAAGCCGCCGTACAGGTTGGCCTCGGGGTCGGCGTCCACCCCCACCGGGGCGGCGAACACGTCTTGCCAAAGCCCATCCAGCGCATGCCCTCGCGATTGCAGAACAGCGGCATGCTGCATGCAAAGGGCGGTGTCGATACCCCAGCGTTCGGCTTGGGGCGCACTGAGGGTGGATAGGCTGGACACCACAAAGGGCGATTTGTTGATGTGGATGGTTTTGAGCGGCAGGCGGGTGACGCCCTCTGGGAGGTCTTCGGTACGCACGAACAGCCGGGCACGGATGGCCTCAGGTCGCAAGTCGAACAGCTCGGCGGGATCGGCACTCAGGTCCCAGACGATCAGCTCGTTCTTGTTGCGCGGGTGCGGACCGAGTGGCCACACGAGGGCGATGCAGCCGCGCTCCACGCCGTAGCGGCCCGAGACATGCAGCAGCGGGCGAGGTTGGCTGCCGATTTCGGCCCACACGGCGTCTTTGCGACGCAGCTTGAGCGCGAAATCGAACAAGCGCGGGTGGTGCTGCTTGATCAAGCGGGCCAATCCAATGGTGGCGCGGACGTCGCTCAGGGCGTCGTGGGCAGCTTCGTGCAGCAGGCCGTTGGCTTGGCTCAGGCGCTCCAGTTTGAAGCTGGTGCGTCCGTCATCGCCCTTGGGCCATTGGATGCCGTCGGGTCGCAACGCGTAGGCGGCGCGCACGAGGTCAAGGATGTCCCAACGCCCGCACTGGTTCTGCCACTCGCGGGCGTAGGGATCAGCGAAGTTGCGCCACAGCAGGTGGCGGGTCACTTCGTCGTCAAAGCGCAGGCTGTTGTAGCCCACACCCACGGTGCCGGGCAGGCTCAGCGCGGCTTCAATGGCGGCGGCGAAGGCCGGCTCAGGCACGCCGTGCTCGGCGCAGTGCTGCGGCAGGATGCCGGTCAGCAGGCAGCTTTCGGGGTCGGGCAGCACGTCCAAGCTGGGCTGGCAGTACAGCATCAGCGGGTCGCCCACCTCGTTCAAATCGGCGTCGGTGCGTACGCCGGCGAACTGGGAGGGGCGGTCGTGGCGGGGCGAGCGGCCGGTGGTTTCGTAGTCGTGCCAAAAAAAGCTCAAGCTCATCGGCTCAGCATAATCGGCGGCCCCACTTGAGCCCGGCAGGCCGCCTTGCAGATTTCACGTCCCCTTCTCTTCTTGAAATCGCACGCGCGTCTGATCATCGTGAGCGTGCTGGCCCTCCCGCTGGCGTTGGCTGCGGTGCTGGCCCTGGGTGCGGCGGTTCTGTGGCAGCAGATGCCGCCGCTGGACGCGCTGACCGACTACCAACCCCGGCAGCCGCTGCGCATCTACACCGCCGATGAGCAGCTCATTGGTGAATTCGGCACCGAGCGGCGCCGCTTTGTGCCGCTTGAAGAGATTCCGCAGCAGTTGCAAGACGCCCTGCTCGCGGTCGAGGACGCCGATTTCTATGCCCACGGGGGCTTGGACTTCTCCGGCATCGTGCGAGCAGCGCTGCGCAATCTGCACAGCAGCGGGCCGCGGCATGGCGCATCCACCATCACGCAGCAGCTGGTGCGCGACACCTTTTTGAGCAAGCGGCAAGTCTGGAGCCGCAAGGCGGCCGAGGCGCTGCTGGCCCTGAAGCTGGAGCGCCAGGCCAGCAAGCAGCAGATCCTTGAGATCTACATGAACCAGATCTTCCTGGGCAACCGCGCCTATGGCTTTGCAGCCGCAGCCGAACGCTACTTTGGAAAGGACCTGCAAGCCCTGAACACGGCCGAGATCGCCATGCTGGCCGGCCTGCCGCAGAACCCCGTGCGCGTGAACCCCGCAACCAACATGGCGCGCGCCAAGGCGCGCCAAGCGCATGTGCTGCGCCGCATGGTGGCCAAGGGGGTGATCACCGAGGCCGAAGCGGTCGAGGCCGAGGCCACGCCGCTGCGCATCGTGCGCCCCAAGCGTTTCTCGAGCATTGCCGACCACGCCGCCGAGATGGTGCGCGCCGAGGTGGTGGCCCGCTTTGGCGAAGACGCTTACGCCCGTGGCCTGCAGGTGAGCACCACCCTGCTGGCGGCCGAGCAAGCTGCCGCACAAACCGCGCTTCGTCGCGCCCTGTTCGACCTGGAGCGCCGCCAAACCTACCGCGGCGCCGAGGGTCAAGCCAAGCTGCCCAGTAACAACAGTGGCGAAGCCTTTGACGACGCCATCGACGCCGCTTTCGCCAAGCACCCGGACCTGGGCGAGCTGCGCGCCGCCGTGGTGCTCAGCCTCAGCCCGAAAGGCGCCACCTTGCTGCTGAGCGATGGGCAGGAGATCCAGCTCAGCGGTGCGGCCCTGCGCCCCTTGCTGCTGGGCGACAGCGACAGGCTGCCCGCCGCACGCCGGGTGGGGCGCGGCGCGGTGGTGCGGCTGCTGCCCACCGGTAGCGACTGGGCCGTGAGCCAGGCCCCCGAGGCCGAGGGTGCGGTGGTGACGCTGGACCCGCAAACGGGCGCCGTGCGCGCGCTGGTGGGCGGCTTCGATTTCGCGCGCGGCCAGTTCAACCACGCCACCCAGGCCTACCGTCAGCCGGGTTCGTCTTTCAAGCCCTTTGTGTACTCGGCCCTGGTGGAGCAAGGTGCCTGGGCCGGTACCGAGGTCAGTGACGAGCCGATCGAGGTGGGCGACTGGGCGCCCAAGAACTACGACGGCAAGTACGAACCCAGCCTGACGCTGCGTCAGGCCCTGGCGCGCTCCAAGAACATGGTCACCATCCGCATGGTCCAAGAGCTGGGGCCCGAGCGCATCCGGTCCTGGGCCGCGCAGTTCGGGCTGGAGCTTGAGCGCCAACCCTTGAACCTGACACTTGGCTTGGGTTCGGGGGCGGCAACACCGATGCAGATGGCCCAGGCCTATGGCGCTTTCGCCAGCGGTGGGCGGGTGGCCCACGCGCAGCTGGTCAGCAGCGTGCGCGACAGCCACGGCACCTTGCTGTGGCAAGCCCCCGCACCAGTGTTGAGCCAAGCGATCAGTGAGCGCAATGCTTTCGTGACTTCGCAACTGCTGGCCGCCGTCACCCGCGAGGGCACGGGCGCGCGCGCCAGCGGTTTGCTGCAGCGCTGGGACCTGTACGGCAAGACCGGCACCACCAACGACGCGATGGACGCCTGGTTCGTTGGTTTCCAAAAGACCCGCGTGGGTGCGGTGTGGATTGGCTACCCCACCCCGCGCTCGCTCGGCGAGCGCGAGACCGGGGGCGGATTGGCGTTGCCTGTATGGGCGGGCGCCATGGCGGTGGCGCTCAAGGGTGTGCCGGTGGCGGAGCTCACGCCGCCCGCCACGGGTGTGGTGCAGATCGACGGCAATTGGTTCTACGAAGAATTCACGGGCGACGCCGCCCTCAAGCGCATCGGTCTGCCGGCCCCGGCCGAGGCGGCGAGCGCCGCGGCCAGCGGGGCCGCCAGTGACGTGCCCGCAGAGCCCTCCAGCCCCTGAGCGCCGGCGTCAGCTCATCGCAATGCAGGCTTCCTAGACTGAGACTGTGCTTACCGCCTACATCAGCCACCCAGCCTGCGAACGCCACACCATGGGGAGCGACCACCCCGAGTGCCCGCAACGCCTGAGCGCCATCGCCGACCACCTGCTGGCCAAAGGCTTGTTGGACTGCATGCAGCCCATCGATGCCCCAAACGCCACCCCTAGCCAGTTACAGCGTGCCCACAGCGCTCTGTGGGTAGAGGCCATGCTGCAGCACCAGCCGGCCGATGGCTGGCGGCGCATCGACGGTGACACCCTGATGGGCCCCGACACCCTGCCCGCCGCGTTGCGGGCCGCTGGTGCCGCCGTACACGCAGTGGACTTGGTGCTCAGCGGCAGCGCGCCCAATGCCTTTTGCGCGGTGCGCCCGCCGGGCCACCATGCGCACCGAGAGCGCGGTGCGGGCTTTTGCTTCTTCAACAACGCCGCCGTGGCCGTGTACCAAGCACTCGACGTGCATGGCTTGCAGCGCGTGGCGCTGGTGGACTTTGATGTGCACCACGGCGACGGCAGTGAAGACATCCTGTCTGGCGATGACCGGGTGCTGCTTTGCTCGTCGTTCCAAGATGGCCTTTACCCCTTCCGGGACCATCAGCCCCCTGCACCCAACGTGGTGCTGGCACCTTTGCCGGCGCGCAGCAGTGGAGCCGCCATGCGCGAGGCCATTGAAGGCACCTGGCTGCCGGCGTTGGCGGCGTTTGCACCGCAGCTGATCGTCATCTCGGCCGGCTTCGACGCCCACCGCGACGACGACCTGGGCAACTTGGGCTGGACCGAAGCCGACTACACCTGGCTGACCGAACAGGTGTGCGCACAGGCCGCGCAATCGGCCGGCGGGCGCATCGTGTCGTGCCTGGAAGGCGGCTACCACCTGAACGCCCTCGCCCGCAGTGTGGCCGCACACCTGCGTGTGCTGACCGCCTGAACCGCTGACACTCTGCCGCATGGAAGCCCACCCCTTAAGCGCCCTGCTGGCCCCCCGTTCGGTGATCGCCCTGGTGGCGACCGACCCTCAAAGCCACCTCGCCAGTGAACGTCTGCTGAGCCAAATCAAGGCCCAGCGTTTCGTGGGCCGCTTCCAAGTGGCAGACGTGCACCGCAGTGGCACTTTGGCCGAGCTGCAAAGCACCCGCGCTGATTTGGCCGTGCTGGCCCTGCCCGACGACGAACTGCTGGCCGGTGTGGAACTGGCCGGCCGCATGGGCTGCCGCAGCGCCGTGCTGCTGGGCACGGGGGTGACGCCCGCCCGTGCCCAAGAGTTGGCCGTGGTGGCCCGGCGCGAAGGGCTGCACCTGCTGGGCCCCAACAGCCTGGGCTTGCAGAACCCTGCGCTGGGCTTGAACGCCAGCTTGATCGGGCCGCTGGCTCAACCGGGCAGCTTGGCGCTGATCTCACAGTCGGGTGCCTTGGCGGCCACCATGCTCGACTGGGCGGCGGGCAACCGCGTGGGCTTCTCGCACGCGGTGGCAGTGGGCCCGCATTCGCCGGTCGACGTGGCCGAGTTGCTCGTTTACGCCGCCACCGATCCCCACACCCGCAGCATCGTGCTGCACGTTGAGGGGGTGCGTCGCGCCCGTGCCTTCCTGAGCGCTGTTCGATTGGCCGCCAGCGCCAAACCGCTGCTGGTGTTGAAGACCGGCCGTCGGCCAACCGACAGCCGAGCGTCCGATGAAGGCCAAACCCACAGCGCTGCCCTGGCCAACCCCGATGCCGTGTTCGACGCCGCGCTGCGCCGCGCCGGTGCGGTGCGCGTGGGTTCCATCGTCGAGCTGTTCGCCGCCGCACGCTGTCTCAGCAGTCCGGCCCTGCGCAGCCGGCCCGTGGGCCGCCGCTTGGCCTTGCTCACCAACGGCAGCGGTCCGGCCATGCTGGCCGCTGACTGCGCCGCGCGGCAGGGTCTGACCATCACGCACTGGCAGAACCTGCCCACCACCGCCACCCCGCCCGACTTTGGCAGCGCTGTCCGCGCCCTGCAGAACACCGCCACCGGCGGCGCCGACACCGATGCCGTGCTGGTGCTACACGCCCCCCTGCTAGGGGCCGACCCGGAGGGCAGCGCCCTGAACCTGATCGAGGCGCAGCCCAGCCTGAGCAAGCCTTTGCTGGCCTGCTGGCTGGGCCAAGGTCAAGCCGATGCCGCGCGCGAGCGCTTGAGCGCCGCCGACATCCCCAGCTTTCGCACCCCCGAAGCCGCGGTGGGCGCCTTCGCCCACCTGGCAGCCTTTCACGACAACCAGCGCCTGCTGCGTCAAACGCCCTACCCGCTGTCAATGAGCCGACCGCCCGATCTCGTGGGCGCGCGCATGCTGATCGACAACGTGCTGGCCCAGCGCCGCACGGTGCTGACCGAGATGGAAAGCAAGACGCTGCTGGCGGCTTTCCACATACCGGTCACGCAAACGGTGCGCGCTGCCTCAGCGCACGAAGCCATGATGGTGGCCACGCAAATCGGCTTCCCCGTGGCCCTGAAGATCGATGCCACCGGCATCACCCACAAGAGCGATGTGGACGGCGTGGTGCTGGGCCTGACCGACGCACTGGGCGTGCGCAACGCCTTTGACGCCCTGGTGGCCCGAGTGAAGCAACGCTGCCCACAAGCCCAAGTGATGGGCGCCACCGTGCAGCCCATGGCAAGAGCCGAGCGCCCGCGCGAGCTGCACGTGGGCATCAAGCACGAGGTCCCGTTCGGTCCCGTGATCGTGTTTGGAGGCGGTGGCACCGAGGTGGAGCTGATGGCCGACATCGCCATGGAGCTGCCACCCCTGAACCGCTTCTTGGCCCAGCAACTGGTGCAGCGTGCCCGTGTGGCCGCCTCGCTGGGTGAATGGCGGGGCGCACCGGCGGTGCACCAAGAAGGCCTGGAGTCGCTGCTGCTGCGGGTGAGTGAAATGGCGGCCGAGCTGCCGCAACTGGCCGAGATGGACATCAACCCCGTGTTGGCCGATGCGCAGGGCGTGGTGGCGGTGGACGCACGCATCGTGTTGCACGCTGACCCCATGCCCGCCGGCGACGTGCACTACCGGCATCTCGCCATCCGGCCCTATCCCAGTCAGCTAGACCAGTGGCTGACCCTGCGCGACGGCCGCGTGTGCAGCCTTCGCGCGATCCGACCTGATGACGCCACCATGCTGCAAGCCTTGGTGGCCGGGCTGACGCCCGAGAGCCGCTACAACCGCTTCGCCGCCACTTTGACCGAGCTGCCGCCCGAAACCTTGGGGCGCTTCACCTTGATCGACTACGAGCGGGAGATGGCGCTGGTGGCCGTGCGTAGCGCCGCCGCCGACGGCAGCGAGCCCGAGCAAATCATTGGCGTGGCACGCTACACGGTGAACCCCAACGGCAGCAGTGCCGAGTTTGCCCTCCTGGTGGCCGACACCTGCAGCGGCCAAGGCCTTGGAAAAAGGTTGATGGAGCACCTTATGGCCGTTGCCCGTGAGCAAGGCCTGGCAGTGCTGGAGGGCCTTGTGCTGCGGCAGAACACGGCCATGCTCAAGCTGGTGCGTGCACTGGGCTTCGCGGTGAAGCCCTTCGACGAGGACGACGACTTCAAGTTTGTCAGCCGCCCCCTGTAAGGCTCACTGCTTGCGGATCACCACGCTGCCAATGGAGTAGCCGGCCCCGAAGGAGCAGATCACCCCGAGATCACCCGCTGCCAGGTCGGCGCGGTGCTCATGGAAGGCAATGATGGAGCCGGCTGAAGCCGTGTTGGCCCACTCGTCCAGGATGATGGGCGCCACTTCGCTGCCGGCATCGGCGCCGATCAGCTTTTTGATCACGAACTGGTTCATGCCTTGGTTGGCTTGATGCAGCCAGTAGCGCTTCACGGCGCTGGGCTCGAAGCCCAGCTTGTTCAGGTGCGCCTCGATGTGCGCGCTGGCCAGCGGCACCACTTCCTTGAACACCTTGCGGCCCTCTTGGCGGAAGGTCTTGTCGCGCTCGGTCCAAGTGCTGTCCTCACAGCGGTTCAAGAAGCCGAAGTTGTTGCGGATGTTGTTGCTGTACTGCGTGGCCAGGTGCGTGCCTAGCACTTGCCAGCGCTCGGTCGCGACGGCAGTGTCTGCAGGCTCGATCAGCACGGCGGTGCAAACATCGCCGAAGATGAAATGGCAATCACGGTCACGCCACTCCAGGTGGGCGCTGGTGATTTCGGGGTTCACCACGAGCACGCACTCGGCGCTGCCGCACCGCACGGCGTTGACCGCCTGCTCGATGGCAAACGTGGCACTGGAGCAGGCGACATTCATGTCGAAGCCGTAGCCCTTGGCGCCCAGCGCCGCCTGGATCTCGCAGGCCATGGCCGGGTAAGCGCGCTGCATGTTGGCGCTGGCGCAGTAGACGGCATCGATGTCACAGGGGTTGCGTCCAGCCTGCAAACAGGCCTGGCGGGCAGCGCCCACGGCCATCTCGGCCATCACACTCCACTGGTCGTCAGGTCGAGCCGGGATGCGCGGGTACATGCGCATCGGATCCAGCACACCCGATTTGTCCATCACATAGCGGTTCTTGATGCCCGAGGCCTTCTCAATGAACTCGACACTGCTGGGCACCAACGCCTCGCGCTCGCCTGCTGCAATCGCATCGGCGTGCTCGGCGTTGTGCAGAGCCACATAGGTGTTGAACGCGTCCACCAACTCGGCATTGCTGATCTGGTGCGGGGGCTGGAACAGGCCTGTGCCGGTGATGACGACGTCTCGCATGGGCTCTCCTTCGGGGTCTGGGCGGGAAAGCCGGCAGTGTATTTAAGGCGGGCCTGCTGCCCTCCTCTGCGCTCAGCGCAAAGCTTGTGCCGCGCGCGCGAGTTGCGTGATGCGTGCCCAATCGCCAGCGGCAATGGCGTCAGCGGGCGTGAGCCAGCTGCCGCCACACACTTTGACGTTGGACAGCGCCAAAAACTGCGGCGCGGTCTCGGGGGTGATGCCGCCGGTCGGGCAAAACACCACATCCGGGAACGGGCCGGCCAAGCCCTTGAGCAAGTTCACACCACCCACTGCCGTGGCGGGGAACAGCTTCAAGAAGCGGTGGCCGGCATCGTTAGCGCGCATCACCTCGCTGGCGCTGCTGACGCCGGGCAAAAGAGGCAAGCCAGCGTCACGGCAAGCCGTACTCAGGGGCTCGGTGAAGCCGGGGCTGACACCAAACACGCAGCCCGCCCGGCGTGCCGCCAAGGCATCGGCCGCACTGCGCAGGGTGCCAGCGCCGAGGACAGCATCGGGCACCGCCTTCGCGATGGCCTCCATGGCTTGCAGGGCTACAGGGGTGCGCAAGGTCACTTCCAGCACGCGCACGCCGCCGGCCACCAGGGCCTCGGCCAGGGGCACGGCGTCTTGCAGCCGTTCGATCACGATGACAGGGATGACAGGGCCGTAGTCGGCCAGGCTGAGCAAGGATTTCATAGGGCTTGGGGCTGATGGCAGGGATGGGGTGACGCCGGACGGGTTGGCGCCTGGCGCTCAACGCCAGCTGATGCCGCCTTCTTCGGCGGTCGACACATTGCGGCGCATGCCGGCGAACAGCTCACGGCCGAGGTCGTGCCCGTTCACTTCGGCCTGCTCATCCGGCAACGACTGCATCGGACGGGCTGCCCATTCGGCGGGATCCACCAAGGCGTTCAAAGTGCCGGCCACAGCGTCCAGGCGGATCACGTCACCGTCCCGGACCTTGGCAAGCTGACCACCGGCCAAGGCCTCTGGGCTGAGGTGGATGGCGGCGGGGATCTTGCCGGAGGCACCGCTCATGCGGCCATCCGTCACCAAGGCAACCCTGTAGCCCTGCCCCTGCAACACCGCCAGCGGCGGGGTCAGCTTGTGCAACTCGGGCATGCCGTTGGCCTGCGGGCCTTGGAAGCGCACCACCACCACCACGTCCCGCGCCAGCTCGCCGGCCTTGAAGGCGGCCAGCATGGCTTCTTGGGTGCTGAACACACGCGCCGGCGCCTCCACCACGTGGCGGTCTTCAGGCACGGCCGACACCTTGATCACCGAGCGACCCAAGTTGCCTTCCAACAGCTTGAGTCCACCGGTGCTGCTGAAGGGCTCGGCCGCAGTGCGGACGATGCTGGCCTCGATCGGCTGGGTCGGGAAATCGCGCCAGTCCAGCTTGCCTTCGTTCATCCAAGGTTCGCGGGTGTGCTCGCGCAAGCCACCCAGTGCCATGGCGGGGGTGTCATGCATCAGACCGGCATCCAACAACTCACGAATGACAAAGCCGGGCCCACCAGCGGCCTGGAATTGGTTGACATCGGCCGAGCCATTGGGGTAGACGCGAGCCACCAGGGGCACCACGGCTGACA
>CAZAIR010000033.1:0-16502 GCA_964485225.1 uncultured Burkholderiaceae bacterium | reverse complement strand
CTGGTGGCCCAGGTCCTGCAGCTGGCGCATCTTGTTCAGCACCACGGTGTGGCCGAGGTGGATGTCGGGCGCCGTCGGGTCCAGCCCGAGCTTGATACGCAGCGGCACGCCGGTGGCCGCCGAGCGGGCCAGTTTGGCCACCCAGGCGTCTTCGGGCAGCAATTCCTGGATGCCGCGCCGCGTGACGGCCAGCGCCTCGCGGACCGCGTCGGTAACCGGGTGAATGGCAGTCGGTGCGTTCATAGTGGATGAAACTGGCCGCAAGGCCTGCTATCTGTCGTCAAAAAGATCGAACTGCAAGGAGTCGCGCCCGTTGCCTGGGTGCGGGTTGAGGGCCGATTCCGCGCAAACCCCGTCCGGGCATCCCCTGAATTTGGGGGATAGAGGCTCTCCGCTTAGAATCGCCGCTTCTTTGTGTCTGTTCGGTGTCGCCGTGCGGTGCGCCAGTCAGCGCGAGATTCTAGGTGAGCGGTCTGCTCGCGCTCCCGGTCTTTGGGCTGGTTGAGCACGCGGTTCAGAGGCTTGGCCTTGTCGACGCCGAGGGCGCCCTGTTGTTGGGCGCTGTCGGTTGCCTGCAATCCCCAGCGGCCGGTGGCCGCCTCACAACCTGCTGACCGATGACTTTGCAAGAACGACTGGGGCAGTGGCTCCAGCCCATCGAACGGTTTGCCGCCCGCCATCCCAAAGCCCTGACTGCCGCCATGGTGACCGTGCTGAGCGGCTCGGCCATCACCGCTTTCGCCGTCGGCCCCCTGGTGCCCGATGCCGCCGAACTGCCGCGTCAAACCGTGGTGCAGCCCCTGCCGCCCCTGGCACTCGACGAGCAACTGGCCGCGCTGGCACAAGCCAACCTGAGCCTCATCCGTCACGACCAGACCCGGTCGGGCGACAGCGCAGAGACCCTGCTGAGCCGCCTGGGCGCCTTCGACCGCGGTTTCGCAACCTTTCTGCGCACCGACCCCACCGCGAAGCAGCTGCTCCAAGGTCGGGCTGGCAAGCGCGTTGAGCTGCATGCTGACAACCTCGGCCGCGTGCAGCGCTTGGTGGCGCGCTACCCCGCTGCGGCGCCCGAGCTTGCCGGCACGCACTTCACCCGGCTGGTGATCGAGCCGGCCGGTGCTGGCTTCAGCGCACACACCGAGTTGGGCAAGTACGAAACGCAAACCCGCCTGGGTTCCGGCCAGATCGAGTCCAGTCTGTTTGCCGCCACCGATGAAGCCGGCTTGCCGGACGCCGTGGGCTCTCAGCTGGCCGACATGTTTGCGGGTGAGATTGATTTCCACCGCGAGTTGAAGAAGGGCGATCGCTTCAGCCTGGTGTTCGAGTCCCTCACAGCGGATGGTGAGCCCGTCACCTGGGGCGACGGCGTCGGCCGCGTCCTGGCAGCGGAGTTCACCAACGGTGGCAAAACCCACCAAGCGGTGTGGTTCAAAGACAGTACCAGCAGCAAGGGCGGCTATTACAACTTTGATGGGCAGAGCAAGCGCCGCGCCTTTCTGGCAACGCCGCTGGAGTTCTCCCGAGTGAGTTCGGGTTTCGCCATGCGCTTCCACCCGATCCTGAACACCATGCGCCAGCACAACGGCATCGACTACGCGGCGCCCATCGGCACCCCGGTGCGCACGGTGGGCGATGGCGTGGTGGAGTTCGCTGGCTGGCAAAACGGCTACGGCAACACCATCATCGTTCGCCACAGCGGCAACCGCACCACGCTTTACGCCCACCTCAGTCGCAGCGATGTGCGCAAGGGTCAGCGCGTCGAGGCCGGCCAACGCATCGGCGCCGTGGGGCGCACGGGTTGGGCCACGGGGCCGCATCTGCACTTTGAGTTCCGCGTGAACGATCGCCACGTCGATCCGCGCCAACTTGCCAAGAGCGCTGAGGCTGTGAAGTTGCCGGCGCAGGCGCAAGCCGCCTTCCAGGCCAAGGTGGCTGTCGCCAAGACCCAGTTGTCGGTCGCCAACACGCTGGTTGAGGGTGTCACTGGCAGCCAGTGAGGCTCGGTTCATCGGGCTGATGTCGGGCACTTCGCTCGACGGCACCGATGGCGTGCTGGTGGCGTGGGACGAGCGGGGGGCGCAGCAGGTGCTGCGCCACGTGCACCAGCCCTTCGATCCCTCGCTGCGCGCCGAACTGCTGGCGCTGAACCAAGCCGGCCCCGATGAACTGCACCGCGCCGCGCGCGCCGGCGTGGCGCTCGCGCAGGCTTACGCTGAGGTGGTGGCTGCGCTGGGCGACACGCAAGGCGTGATCGCCATCGGCGCCCACGGGCAAACCGTGCGCCACCGCCCCGACTGCGGCTACACGCTGCAACTGCTCAACCCCGCCGTGCTGGCCGAGCGCACCGGCTTGGACGTGGTGGCCGACCTGCGCAGCCGCGACGTGGCCGCTGGCGGGCAAGGCGCCCCCTTGGTGCCGGCTTTCCATCGCGCGGTTTTTGGGCGCCCCGGCGTGGACGTGGCCGTGCTCAACCTGGGTGGCATGGGCAACCTCAGCCTGCTCGACAGCGATGGCGCCACGCGCGGTTTCGACACGGGACCGGCCAACGCGCTGCTGGACCTTTGGTGCGAGCGCCACACCGGCCAAGCTTTCGATGCCGGCGGTGCCTGGGCGGCCACCGGGACCGTGAACGCCGACTTGCTGCAGCGCCTGTGCGCCGAGCCCTACTTTGCGCTGCCCCCGCCCCGTTCAACCGGCCGAGATTTGTTTGACGCCCCCTGGCTGCTGGCCCAGCCGCTGGTGGGCCTGGACCCTGCCGATGTGCAGGCCACGCTGGCCGAGCTCACCGCCTGGAGCGTGACCGAGGCGCTGCGCCAGTACCAGCCGGGCGTGCGCGAGGTGATCGTGTGCGGTGGGGGCGCTTTCAACCTCGACCTGATGGCCCGCATGCAGCGGCGCTGGCCCAGCGCCAACTGGGTGACGAGCGGCGAGCGAGGCCTGCCGCCGATGCAGGTCGAGGCCGCGGCCTTCGCCTGGTTGGCACGCCAGTTCGTGTGGCGCTTGCCTGGCAACTTGCCCGCCGTCACCGGGGCGGCAGGGCCGCGCGTGCTTGGGGCGCTTTACCCGGCCTGAGGCACAAAAAAGCCGCCCGGAGGCGGCTTGTTCAGGAGCGGTTGCACTCAGACCGAGAAGCTGGAGCCGCAACCGCAGGTGGTCGTGGCGTTCGGGTTCTTGATCACGAACTGCGCGCCCTGCAGGTCGTCCTTGTAGTCGATCTCGGCGCCCATCAGGTACTGCAGGCTCATCGAGTCAATCAGCAGCGTCACGCCGTTTTTGGCCATTTGCGTGTCGTCGTCGTTGGCCACCTCGTCGAAGGTGAAGCCGTACTGGAAGCCCGAGCAGCCGCCGCCTTGCACGAACACCCGCAGCTTGAGTTCGGGGTTGCCTTCTTCGGCAACCAGCTCAGCGACCTTGTTGGCCGCGCTGTCGGTGAAGACCAGCGGAACAGGCATGGCGGTAGGGATGGTTTGTTCGGCGACAGCGGTCATGGTGGTTCTCCAGAAGGTTTTGATTATCGACCCGCTCAATGGGTTTGGGCCCTGCAAAGAAAAAGGCCGCAGTGAACTGCGGCCTTCTGTCGTGCAGCGCGTTGATTAACGCTTGCTGAACTGCTTCCGGCGACGGGCGCCGTGCAAACCGACCTTCTTACGCTCGACTTCACGCGCGTCGCGCGTGACGAAGCCAGCTTTGCTCAGCTCAGGCTTCAGGGCGATGTCGTAGTCCATCAGTGCGCGGGTCACGCCCAGACGGACGGCGCCGGCTTGGCCCGACTCACCGCCGCCATGCACGTTGACTTTGACGTCGAACGTTTCAGCGTTGTTGGTCAGCACCAGGGCTTGGCGCGCCACCATGATCGAGGTCTGACGGCCGAAGTACTCGGCGATGGGGCGACCGTTGACGGTGATCTGGCCGGTGCCCTTCTTGATGAAGACCCGTGCCACCGACGACTTGCGACGGCCGGTACCGTAGTTCCAATTTCCGATCATCGTGTGTCCTTAGATCTCAAGCGCTTTGGGCTGCTGAGCGGCGTGCGGGTGCTCGGCACCGGCGTAGACCTTCAGCTTCTTGACCATCGCATAACCCAGCGGGCCCTTGGGCAGCATGCCCTTCACGGCCTTTTCAATGGCGCGGCCGGGGTGCTTGGCCTGCATGTCCTTGAACTTGGTCGCGTAGATGCCGCCGGGGAAACCGCTGTGGCGGTAATAGATCTTGTCTTCGGCTTTGGTGCCGGTGACGCGGATCTTGTCGGCGTTGACGATGATGATGAAGTCACCGGTGTCGACGTGAGGCGTGTAAATGGCTTTGTGCTTGCCGCGCAGTCGGAGTGCCACTTCGCTGGCAACACGTCCGAGCACCTTGTCGGTGGCGTCAATCACAAACCACTCGTGCGTCACTTCGGCCGGTTTGGCGCTGAAGGTCTTCATGAATGTTCCTAGGGTCGGGCTTCTTTTTGACCACTTTTCGGCCCTGTTTGTGACTACAGGCTCTCAAAGCAGCTTTCCATGCCCAAAGCCCATCTGGACACGGAAAAGCCCGCGAGTCTAACAGGGTTGACCCCAGACCAGCAAGCTGCGACGCTCAACACATGCCCAACAGCCTGGATGCCGCCCTCGACAGTGCGCTGGACAGCGCGCGCGAGCGCTGGCGGGCGCTGAGCGCCTGGGTGCCCATCAGGGCGCTGGCGCGCCGCCACCGCAAGCGCTTGCTGCGGCATTTGCAAGCCTTGGACAGTGCCGACCGCTATTTGCGCTTTGGCTACGGCGCTGGCGATGCCCAGTTGGCGCGTTACGCGCTGACCCTGGACTTCCAGCGCGACGAGGTGCTGGGCGTGTTCAACCGCCGGCTGGAACTGATCGCGGCGGCGCACATTGCCTACCCGCCCGAGGCCGAGTGGCTGGACGACACGGCGGAGTTCGGCGTGTCGGTGCTGCCGCGCTACCGGGGGCGGGGGCTCGGCAGCCGGCTGTTTGACATGGCCTGTTTGCACGCACGCAACCGGGGCAAGCGCTTCTTGCTGATTCAAGCGCTGGCCGAGAACGCGCCCATGCTGCGCATTGCCGAGCGCGCCGGCGCTTGGCCTGAGGCCGTGGAGGAGGGCAGCATCACTTCTCGGCTGCACCTGCCGCACGGCACCTGGCTGACACAAGCGGAGGAGGCGTTGGAAACACAACTCGGGGAGTGGGACTTCAGGTTCAAACACCAAGCACGACAACTGCAAACCCTGGTGGACGTGGTGCAGGGCGAGGTGCGTGACTTGCTCAGGGATGATCGCGCCACTGCCAGCCCTTCACCCGAGCCGCCTTCGGACCCACCGCTTGACCTCTGACTTTGCCGATCTCGATCCGGGCCGTGTGCTCGACGCCTTGGACGCCGCCGGATTGCGGGGCGATGGCCGCCTACTGCAGCTCAACAGCTACGAGAACCGGGTGTTTTTGGTGCACCTGGATGAAGGCGATCCGGTGGTGGCCAAGTTCTACCGCCCGGGCCGCTGGACCGAGGCGCAGCTGTTGGAGGAGCACCGCTTCGCACTGGACTTGCAGGCCGCTGAAGTGCCTATGGCTGCGCCGTTGACCGTGCAGCCGATGGGTGCCGAGTTGCTGGGCGAGCCGCCTACTTTGGCGCTCTGGCAGGGGCTGCGCTACGCGGTGGCGCCCCGCAAGGGCGGCCGCGCGCCGGAGCTGGAAGACCCCGATGTGCTGGAGGCGTTGGGACGTTTCATTGCGCGCATTCACCGCACCGGGCGCGAAGGCCACTTCGAGCACCGGCCTCGTTGGGCTGGGCGCGAGCCCGGTGACGCGGCGCGGGCGCTGGTGCTGGCCAGCGGCGAGTTGCATCCGAACTGCGAGGAGCGCTGGTTGAAAGCGGTGGACCGCTGTTTGGATGCGGTGCAAGCAGCGTTTGACGCCCTGCCGGATTTGCGCCTGCAGCGCCTGCATGGCGACTGCCACCCTGGCAACTTGCTGTGGTCGCCCAGCAGCGGCGCGCACTTTGTGGACCTGGATGACGCCGTCACCGGCCCCGCAGTGCAGGACATCTGGATGCTGCTCAGTGGCGATGGCAACCAAGCCCGTGGCCAGCTGGCCTGTTTGCTGGATGGCTACGAGCAGGTGCTGCCGTTCGATTACCGGGAGCTGCGGCTGATCGAGCCGCTGCGCACGCTGCGCATGGTTCATCACAGCGGCTGGATCGCCAAGCGCTGGAGCGACACGGCCTTCCCGATCGCTTTCCCATGGTTTGGTACGCCCAACTACTGGGACGACCAGGTGGCCAAGCTGAATGAGCAGTTGGAGGCCATGCAGAACGCCGCAGGGGCGCCGCCTCCACCGCCACCGCCGGACGAAGACGAGGTCTCGTTCGACGGTGACGGCTTCGCCTGATCAGGCCAGCAACAGCGCGTTGACGCGTTTGACGTAAGCCGCTGGGTCGGCCAAGTTGCCACCCTCGGCCAGCAACGCTTGGTCGAACAGCACGTGGGCCATGTCGTCGAAGTGGGCGTGGCCGTCCAGTGCTTTCACCAAGGCGTGCTCGGCGTTCACTTCCAGCGTGGGCTTGGACTCGGGGGCGGATTGACCGGCTTGCTTGAGCAAGCGCGCCAAGTGGGCGCTCATGTCGCCCTCATCCACGACGATGCAAGCCGGGCTGTCGACCAAGCGGGTGGTCACCCGCACGTCTTTGGCGCGGTCTTTCAGGGCTTCCTTGAGCTTGTCGAGCACGGGTTTGAAGCCCTCGGCGGCGGCTTCAGCGGCCTTCTTCTCGGCTTCGTCTTGCAACTTCCCGAGGTCGACAGCGCCTTTGGCGACCGACTGCAGCGGTTTGCCTTCGAACTCGTGCAGGTGGCTGAGCATCCACTCGTCAACGCGGTCGGTCAGCAGCAGCACCTCGATGCCCTTTTTGCGGAAGATCTCGAGCTGCGGGCTGTTTTGGGCGGCGCTCAAGGAGTCGGCGGTGATGACGTAGATGGCCTCTTGGCCCTCTTTCATGCGGCCCACGTAGTCGGCCAGCGACACGCCTTCGGTGGCATGGGTGCTGGCAAAGCGCAGCAGCTTGGCAATGCGCTCTTGGTTGGCGTGGTCTTCGCCCAGGCCCTCTTTGAGGACGCTGCCGAATTCGCGCCAGAAGCCGGCGTACTTGCTCTTGTCCTCGGCCTCTGCCAGCTGCTCCAGCATCGACAGCACCTTCTTGGTGGAGCCTTCGCGGATGGCGCGCACGTCGCGGCTTTCCTGCAGCAGTTCGCGGCTGACGTTCAGCGGCAGGTCGGCGCTGTCGATCACGCCGCGCACGAAGCGCAGGTAGGTCGGCATCAGCTCCTGGGCGTCGTCCATGATGAAGACGCGCTTCACATAGAGCTTGACGCCCGGCTTCTTGTCGCGGTTCCAGAGGTCGAATGGCGCTTTGGCGGGGATGTAGAGCAGCTGCGTGTATTCGCTGCGGCCTTCCACGCGGTTGTGGGTGTGGGCCAGCGGGGCTTCGCTGTCGTGGCTGAGCTGCTTGTAGAACTCGGCGTACTGCTCTTCGGTGATGTCGCTCTTGCTGCGGGTCCACAGCGCGCTGGCCTTGTTGGCGGTTTCCCACTCGCCGCTGTCGACATAAGCGCTCTTCTCGGCGTCCCAGGTTTCCTTCTTGAGCAGGATGGGCAGGCTGATGTGATCGCTGTACTTGCCCACCACGCTGCGAAGGCGCCAGGTTTGCAGGAAGTCGTCCTCGCCCTCGCGCAGGTGCAAGATCACGTCGGTGCCGCGGGTGGCTTTGTCGATGGTCTCGACCTCGAACTCACCCGTGCCCTCGCTGGTCCAGCGCACGCCTTCGGCGGCGCTCAAGCCGGCACGGCGGCTTTCCACCGTGATGCGGTCGGCCACGATGAAGCCGGAATAAAAGCCCACCCCGAACTGACCGATCAGGTTGGCGTCGCCCTTCTTGTCGTCACCCAGCTGGGCCATGAAGTCGCGCGTGCCGCTTTTGGCGATGGTGCCCAGGTGGGCGATGGCCTCGTCGGCGCTCATGCCGATGCCGTTGTCGCGGATCGTCAGGGTGCGGGCTTGCTTGTCCAGCAACAGCCGGATTTCCAGGTTCGGTGCGTCTTCAAACAGCGCGGCGTTGTCGAGCGCCTCAAAGCGCAGCTTGTCGCAGGCGTCGCTGGCGTTGGAAATCAGCTCGCGCAAGAAGATCTCTTTGTTCGAGTACAGGCTGTGCGTCACCAGGTGCAGGATCTGCTTGACTTCGGCCTGGAAGGCGTGGGTGTGCTTGCTCATGGGTTGCAGGGTTGTCCTTGAGGGGTGACCGTAAATCAGGGTGCTGCGCGCACTTTCAAGGGGGTGACTCTCCGCATCCGGCAGGCCGCGGTGGCAGGATCGCGGTTTCCCAGGTTTTGCCCCGCCACCGACCATGTCCCGTTCCTTTTCGCGCACCCTCTCACACCGCCCACTGGTGGCGGCTTTGCTCCTGTGTTGCGCGCTGGGCGCCCAAGCCCAGCCGGCCGACCCGGCCCTGACCTGGGATCTGACGCCCATTTACGCCAACGACGCCGATTGGGAATCGGCCCGCAAGGCCGCGCTGGCCGAACTGCCGGCCCTGAGCAGCCTGCGCGGCACCCTGGGCCGCAACCCGGCCAGCTTGCGCACCGCGCTGGACCGCATCAGCCAAGCCAACCAGCGGCTGGAGCGGCTGTGGGTGTATGCCTACGCGCTGCAAAGCACCGACAGCCGCGAGCGCCGCAACCAAGAGCGCATGGGCCTGATGGGTCAGCTTTCGGGTGTGTTCGGCGCCGCCCTGGCTTGGGTGGAGCCGGAGATCCAGCAGATCGGCGCCAAGCGCTTGGCCCAGTTCCAGCAGCAAGACGCTGGCTTGGCCCGCCATGCCACGCGCCTGCGCCATGTGATGCGCCTGCAGCCCCACACCCTGGGCGCCGAGGCCGAGGCCGTGGTGGCTGCGCTGGCGCCGGTGCGCGGGGCCACGGCCCAGGCGCGCTCGCTGCTGGTGGACGTGGACATGCGCTGGCCTTCGATCACCATCGACGGCAAGGCCGAGAAGATCGACGACACCAGCTACGGCCGCTGGCGCCAGCACCCCGACCGCGCCGTGCGCAAGCAGGTGTTCGACACCTTCTTTGGCCAACTCGGCCAGTTTGAAAGCACTTTTGGCGTGACGCTGGGCACCGCCGTGCAAGACAGCGTGGTGATGGCCAAACTGCGCAAGTACCCCAGCGCCGTGGCCGCCTCGCTGGCGGCCGACGAGGTGCCCGAGTCGGTCTACCGCACGCTGGTGGCCGAAACCCGCAAGGGCCTGCCCACGCTGCACCGCTACTTCCGCCTGCGCCAGCAGATGCTGCAGCTGCCCGACCTGCACTACTACGACATCTACCCAGCGCTGGTGAAGCGGGACACCAACTACAGCATCGACGAGGCCAAGCGCCTGACCCTGGCCGCGGTGCAGCCGCTGGGCACGCACTACCAGCAGCAGCTGCAGCGCCTCCTGGGGCAGCGCACCATGCACGTGCTGCCGGCCGAGGGCAAAAGCGGTGGCGCCTACCAAACCGGCGTGTACGGTGAGGCGCCGTTGGTGTTCCTGAACCACCAGAACGACTTCGACAGCGTCTCCACCCTGGCCCACGAGTGGGGCCACGGCATGCACACGGCGCTGGCCAACGCGGCGCAGCCGTTCGAGAAGGCCAGCTACCCGCTGTTCATTGCCGAGATCGCGGCCATCACCAACGAGGTGCTGCTCTCCCAGCACATGCTGGCGCAGGCCAAGAGCAGCGAAGAAAAACTCTATCTGCTGGGCCATGAGCTGGAGCGGCTGCGCGGCACCTACTTCCGCCAAACCATGTTTGCCGAGTTCGAGCTGCGCACGCACGACGCTGTGCAAGCCGGTGAATCCTTGAGCGGCAAGCGCCTGACCGAGATCTACTGTGGCCTGCTGAAGGACTACCACGGTGACACGCAGGGCGTGATGAAGATCGACCCCCAGTACTGCCAGGAGTGGGCCTTCATCCCGCACTTCTACCGCGGCTTCTACGTCTACCAGTACGCCACCTCGATGGCCGCGGCGCAGTTCTTTGCCGAGCGCATCGCCAATGCCAGCGACGACAAGCAGCGCGAGACCTACCTGAACGTGCTGCGCGCCGGCGGCAGCCAAGCGCCGGTGGCCGCCTTGAAGGCCGCTGGGCTGGACATGGACTCGGCCGCGCCGTACCAGGCCGTCATCCGCCGCATGAACGCCATCATGGACGAGATGGAAAAGCTGCTGGCCAGCCGCTGAGCGGCTGACCCGTGCTCAAGCCGCGGCCGGGCTGGCCGCGGCCAGCAAGGCCAGCAGCTCTTCGGTCTGCGCCCAGTTCAGGCAAGCGTCAGTGATGCTTTGGCCGTAGGTCAACGCAGCAGGGTCGTCCTTGCCGGGGCTGAACTTTTGCGCGCCGCCTTGCAGGTGGCTCTCCACCATCACCCCGAACACCTGACGGCGGCCGGCGCGCCACTGGCGGGCCAGCTCTTCGGCCACCACCAGTTGCCGTTCGTGCTGCTTGCTGCTGTTGGCGTGGCTGCAGTCCACCATCACGCGGGTGGCCAGTTGGGCGGCGGCCAGCTCGGCGCAAGCGGCGTCCACGCTGGCTTCGTCGTAGTTCGGCGCTTTGCCGCCGCGCAGGATGACGTGGCAGTCCGGGTTGCCCTTGGTCTGCACGATGGCCACTTGACCGTTCTTGTGCACCGACAGGAAGTGGTGCGGACGGGCCGCGGCCATCAGCGCGTCGGTGGCGATCTTGATGTTGCCGTCGGTGCCGTTCTTGAAGCCGATCGGAGCTGACAGGCCGCTGGACAGCTCGCGGTGCACCTGGCTCTCCGTCGTGCGGGCACCGATCGCGCCCCAGGCGATCAGGTCGCCGATGTACTGGGGCGAGATCACGTCCAGGAACTCGCTGCCCGCCGGCAGGCCGATGCGGTTGATCTCCAGCAGCAGCTGGCGCGCCATGCGCAGGCCTTCGTCGATGCGGTAACTCTCGTCCAGGTAGGGGTCGTTGATCAGGCCCTTCCAGCCGACGGTGGTGCGCGGCTTCTCGAAGTAGACGCGCATCACGATCTCCAGCGTGTCCGCGTAGCGGTCGCGCAGCGGCTTCAGGCGCTTGGCGTACTCGATGGCGGCCTGCGGGTCGTGGATCGAGCAGGGGCCCACCACCACCAGCATGCGCGGGTCGCGGCCGGCCAGGATGTCGCGGATGCGCTGGCGCGTTTGCAGCACCAACTTTTCCATCGGCGTGCCGCTGATGGGGAAGAAGCGGATCAGGTGCTCGGGCGGCGGCAGAGGGGTGATGTCGGCAATGCGCTCGTCATCGGTGCGGCTGGTGCGGTCGTCGGGGCTGTAGATCGGGCTCATGGGAGATCCAGTCGGGCGAAAAAAAACCGCCGGGCTTTGCGGGCCCGGCGGTTGGGGGATGGGGTGTGTCGGCGTGCGCCTTCAGACCTCTCCACCGCCGGGGCGGGAGAAGGGCCAAAAGCTAAAAAACACAGCGCGGTTCATGGCTTTGAATGTAGCAGCGGCCCTGTGGCCTGCGCCAGCACCAGCCCCGCGCTTGTCGCGAAGGCTGGCTTGGCGGTGCTTGTATCCGCGGCGCGGCCCAGAATCACCGCCTACACAGGAGCCGCAACATGGTCATGGGCATTGCCGATTACGCCGCCTTCGTGGTCGCCATTTGGGTGTTCCTGTTGATCCCCGGCCCCGGCAACCTGGCGCTGATCGGCTCCACCAGCAAGGGCGGCGTGCGCGGCGGGCTGGCGGCCAGCTTCGGCGTGATCGTGGGCGACCAGCTGCTGATGTGGAGCGCCGTGGCCGGCATGGCGGCGGTGCTGAAGGCAGCGCCGGCGCTCTTCGTGGCCGTGCAGTGGCTGGGTGCGGGTTACCTGGTGTGGCTGGGTATCAAGATGCTGCGGGTTCGGGCCGGCAGCGCGCCGGTGCTGGAGATCCGGCCCTCGCATTTCTTCAAGCAAGCCTGCCTGATCACCTTGCTCAACCCCAAGGCCATCGTGTTCTACATGGCGTTCTTTCCGCAGTTCGTGGACCCGGCCCGCCACCGCGGCCTGCTGACGTTTGGCGTCATGGCCGTCACCGTGGCGGCCATCACCTTGCTGTATTGCGTGATCGCCATCGCTATCACCCGCTTGGCGGCGGAGCGGCTGCGGGCCAGCCCCAGCATCGGCTTGTGGCTTGAGCGCGTGGCCGGCGGCTTGTTGGTGGGCTTTGGCGTGAAGTTGGCGCTGGGTCGCTGAGCCAAGGCCCCACGTCAGCGGGCGCGCCAGCCCGCTGGCAGCATGCCGGCATGGATTCCCTTTCTCAGGCCGTTTTGGGCGCGGCCGTGGCCGTGGGTGTGATGCAGCGGCGCACCGCCGTGTGGAAGGCGGCGGCCTTCGGTGCGGTGGCTGGCACCTTGCCGGATTTGGACGTGCTGATCGACCACGGCGACCCCGTGCTCAACATGGTGCTGCACCGCGCCGAGACCCACGCCTTGCTGTGGCTGACGCTGTTCGCGGTGCCCTTCGGCTGGCTGGTGGCGCAGCTGGCGCGCGAGGGCGGCCTGTGGCGCTGGTGGGTGGCGGCGATGGGCATGGCCCTGCTCACCCACCCGCTGCTGGATGCCGTGACGGTGTACGGCACGCAGCTGCTGCTGCCGTTCACCGACACGCCGTATGGCGTGGGCAGCCTGTTCATCGTCGATCCGGCCTACACCTTGCCGCTGCTGCTGGGTGTGCTGGTGGCCTGCGCAGTGGGGCGGCGTTCGAGCACCTTGGCGCTGCGGTTCAATGCCGCCGGTTTGCTGCTCAGCACCGCTTATATCGGCTGGAGCATGGCGGCCCAAGCGCATGTGATGGGGCTGGCGCGCGAGACGCTGGCGGCCCAAGGCTTGGCGGCCGACCGCGTGTTGGTCACCCCGGCGCCGTTGAACACTTTGCTGTGGCGGGTGGTGGCCGTGGACGAAGCGGGCAACCACTACCGCGAGGGCTTCTATGGCTTCCTCGATGCGCCCAGCACGCCAGCGCAGCGGATCAGCTTCGATACCTATGCGCGCGGCAACGCGCTGGCGGCCGAGCTGATGGGCTTGGACGGGGTGAGGCGCATCCAAGCCTTCAGCAAAGGCTTCTGGGCCATGGAGGAGCGCGAGGGCCGCGTGCGCATCACCGACCTGCGCATGGGCCAGGCGCCCCACCATGTGTTCGCCTTTGAGGTGGCCGAGCGCCGCGACGGCGTGTTGCAGCCTCTGCAGCCCACGGTGGCCGTGGGTGGGCGGGGTGATCCGGACGCCGGCTTGGCTTGGTTGTGGCGGCGCGTGCAAGGTGAGCCCTTGCCGCCGCCGCGCTGAGCCGTCTTCAGCCGCGCGCGCGGCACCAACTGGCGAAGGCCTCGGCCGGCAGCGGGCGCGACAGCCAGTAGCCCTGCGCCATGCTGCAGCCCAGCTGCTGGAGCAAAGCGGCTTGGGCAGCGGTCTCCACCCCTTCAGCCACCAGGCACAGGCCCATGGCGTGGGCAATGGAGGCCACGGCCCGGGTCAGGGCGCGGTCCTCTTCGTCTTCCACCAGGTTGCTGACGAAGCTGCGGTCGAGCTTGAGCTCGGACACCGGCAGGCGGCGCAGGTAGCTAAGGCTGGAGTAGCCGGTGCCGAAGTCGTCGATCGACACCCCCACGCCCATGGTGCGCAGCGCCGCCAGTTGTTGAATGGCGCGACCGTCGCCGCCTTGGTCCAGCATCAAGCGCTCGGTCACCTCCAGCGTCAGCGCCGCCCCTGGTAAACCATGTTGGGCCAGCAAATGCGCCACGTGCTGCGCCACATCGGCATGGTGGAAGCGCACGGGCGAGACGTTCACCGCCAGCCCCGGCATGTTCAAGCCTTCGCGGCGCCACTGCGCCAGTTGGGCGCAAGCAGCTTCCATCACCCAGGCGTCGACGTCGGCAATCAGGCCACACTCTTCGGCCAGTGGGATGAACTGGTCCGGCGGCACCCAGCCGCGGCCCGGCATCGGCCAGCGCAACAGCACTTCGGCCCCCAGGAGGGTGCCGCTGTCCAGGTGCAGCTTGGGCTGGAAGTGCAGTTGCAGCGCCCCCCCAGCCAGGGCTTTGCGCAGCTCGGCCTCCATCCAGGCCTTCTCTTCCAGGGCCTCGGCCATGGCTGCTGCGAAGCTGCGCACGCAATGGCGGCCGGCGCCTTTGGCGTGGTGCAGCGCCAGGTCGGCGCGTTTGAGCAGTTGCTCCAGCGTCACGCCGTGGCTGGGATACAGGCTCAAGCCGATGCTGATGCCCAGCTTCACCTCGTGACCGGGGTTGGGGCGCAGCGGTGCTTCCATGGCAGCCAGCAGCGCCTCGGCGACTTGCTGCGCACGGGCTGCATCGGTGTGAGGCAGCATCACCACGAACTCGTCGTCGCCCAGGCGGGCCAGGGTGTGCGCCCCAGGCAGATGGGCGGCCAGGCGCTGGGCCACCAAGGTGAGTACTGCATTGCCGGCCGCGTGGCCTTGCAGCTCGTTCACCGCCTTGAAGCGGTCCAGGTCCATCAGCAGCACAGCCGCTGGGGCGCTCTGGCTGCCCATGTCCACCAGCAGGCTCTCGGCGCGCTGGGTGAATTGGGCGCGGTTGGCCAAGCCGGTGATGGGGTCAAAGAAAGCCAGGCGTTCGATGCTGGAGCGGTGCTCGTGGTGCAGCAACGCCACCCGGCACAGCTGTGTGCAGGCCTGCACCAGTTGGCGGTGGTAGGGCGCAATCGCGGTTTCTTGGCGGTAGTACAGCGCGAAGGTGGCCGCAACGCGCTGCCCGTCCAGCAGCACCGGGGTGGACCAACACGCTGCCAGCCCGTGTGCCAGGGCCAGGCCGCGGTAGTCGGCCCACAGGGGGTCGGTGGCGATGGAAATCACCTCCACTGGCTCGCGGCGCCAAGCGGCCGTGCCGCACGATCCAGCGGTGGGGCCAATGGGGAGGCCTTCCAAGGCTTGGCTGTACGCATCGGGCAGGCTGGGGCCGGCCAGCGGATGGATGCGGCCTTCGCTGTCGATCTGCAGCACCGAGCAAATCAGCTCAGGCACCACGGCCTCGACTTCTCGGCACAGCAGGGTCATCACGTCGCCGAGTGACTGGGCCGTGGCCACTGCGCCCAGCACGCGGCGTTGGATGGTGTCGATGGCGGCCTCTTCCGCCTCATCGCGCCGTCGCCAGAGGCTGAGCAGCCAGCCGCCGGCGCCATCGGCATCAATCTGCGCCCGCACCGCCATGCGCTGTCCTTTGGTGCGCTGCAAGTTGAGCGACCGAACTTGGCCGCTGTGGGCGGTAGTCCAGTTCTGCCAGTCTTCGGGGCCCAACTGGGGTAGCAGCTCGGTCACCGCTGCGGGTTCACCCACCCAACGCGACAGCAAGCTGTTCATGCGCAGCACGGCACCTTGGGGGCTGATCCAGGCCAAGGCCAATTCGGATTGGGTGGAGTCGGGCACGGCGAGCAAGCGGCGGCGCTGAGGTCGGTGGGGCGGGGGACCATCCTATCGGGCGTTGGTGAACCGGCGCTGCGGGGCGGCAGCACGGTGACTGTGGCCGGCTGAAGCCGGTCGTTGTGCGCCTTCCGCAGGCCGGCTCAGCTGATGCCCGCTGTGGCAGCATGCGCGCCTCCTGATGCAGCCCGAGACGATATGCCACTCACGGTGAACCTGCCCGAAGTCGAGCGCTTGCGTGCCCTGGCCGCCTTGCAAGTGATGGACAGCGCAGAGGAGCGGGTGTTCGACGCCTTGGCGGCGGCGGCCTCGGCCCTGTGCGGCACGCCGATCGCGCTGATCAGCCTGGTGGACGAGCGCCGCCAGTGGTTCAAGGCCAATGTGGGCCTGCCGGGTGTTTCTGAGACCGCGCGCGAATTGGCGTTTTGCGCCCACGCCATCCAAGGCGAGGCGCTGTTCGAAGTGCCGGATGCCACCCAGGACAGCCGTTTCGTCGACAACCCCTTGGTCACGGGCCAGCCCGAGATCCGCTTCTATGCCGGCGCACCGCTGAGCCTACCGGGCGGCGCGCGGGTGGGCACCTTGTGTGTGATCGACCGCACGCCGCGGCAGCTGGACGAGCGCCAGCGCGAGGTCTTGGTGCAGTTGGCGCAGGTGGTGACCGAGGTGCTGGCCTCGCGCGCCGTGCGCCTGGATTTGGAGCGCCAGCGCGCCGCGCAACGCCAGATGGAGTTGCGCTTCAACGCGCTGACCGACATGGCGCCGATCGGCGTGTTCGCCACCGATGTGGCGGGCCAATGCACCTTCGTCAACGCCGCCTGGGTGCAGTTGCACGGCCTGAGCGCCGCGCAGGCTGCTGGCGAGGTTTGGCTGCAGCTGCCCCCGCTCGACGAGCGCGCAGGGCTGGCCAAAGCCTGGCGGGAAGCCGTGCAGCGGCAGGCGCCCTACGAGGGACGGTTCCGCATCCAGCGTGCCGATGGCTTGCGGCAGGTGCAGCTCAGGGCCACCCCCTTGCGCGGTGAAGACGGGCAGTTCCAGGGCCATGTCGGAACGGTC
>CAZAIR010000032.1:0-16594 GCA_964485225.1 uncultured Burkholderiaceae bacterium | reverse complement strand
GGGGCTCGACCTTCAGCCGCATCGACGGCAAAGCCCTGGCCAAGCCATTCCGCCGCGGTTTTTGGAGCCGTGTGGAGGTGGTGGTGGGTGAGCCTGTGCCGCCGCAGGAGGTGAGCCCTGGGGTGTTGCAGCAGCGGGTGGCTGCACTGTTGGCAGCTTGAACGCCCATGTCAGCGCCTTTGACCTTCCAGGTTGACTACAGCTTCCGCGCTTACCGTGCCTTGACGACCGAGCGCTGGGAAGATGTGATGACGGAGGTCGGCGACAAGATCGGCCGGCCGATGAACCGGTGGGAGCGGGCTGTCTCTCTCTCGTTTTGGAAGCTGGTCGTGCCCCTGGTGTGGTGGCGAAAGCGCCGCCGCATGGGTCGCTGCCAGTTCGTGGTTGACGCTGAGGGCTTGATCCGCGACAGCGCCGGCTTCGGCCCGCAACGCCTCCCTTGGACGCGCGTTCGGCGCGCGCAGGAACTGCCCTCGGGTTGGCTGCTGCACACGGCGCGCGGGGCCATCGCCCTGCCCAAGGAATGCCTGAGCCCGGCGCAGCAAGAAGCCCTGCTGGCCTTGATCCCGCCCGGCTTGTGGGTGCATGGGCAAGGCGCCGCGGCGGAAGTCTGAGTGAGCGATGCCGTTTTCATCCAGCGCCGCGCTTGGCCGCAAGCAATGGCCGCGCCGCTTCTGATGGCCCCGGTGAAGCGGTCCGCTGCCGCGGCTCCCTCTACGTCCTGAGGGCCTGATGTCCATCGACCTGCTGCCCCTCGCCACCCCGCGCCTGCGCCTGCGCTCGGCCGTGCCCGAGCTGGCCGAGGCCGTGGCCGACTACCAACTGCGCAACCTCGCCCACTTCGCCCGCTGGGACCCACCCCGGCCGGCGGCGCAGGTGAGCGCCGACTACCAGCGCGATGTGCTGGCCCGCGCGCTGCTGGCCCAGGCCGGCGGGCACGAGCAGCGCTGGTACCTGGCGCTGCACAGCGAACCAGAGCGCGTCATCGGCAACGTCACCTTCGCCAACATCGACCACGGCCCCCAGCGCGGCTGCACCTTGGGCTATGCGCTGGATGTGGCGGTGCAAGGCCAAGGCCTGATGCACGAGGCGTTGCAGGCGGCCTTGGCGGCGGCCTTCGGACCGGACTTGAACCGCCACCGCATCCAAGCCGCCTACCGGCCCGAAAACGCGCGCAGCGCTGCCGTGCTGCAGCGCCTGGGCTTTCGGACCATCGGCTTGGCAGAGGCTTACCTCTTCATCGATGGCGCTTGGCGCGACCATGTGCTGACCGAGCGCATCAACCCGGCCTTTGAGACGCCGACCGAGTGGAGCCGCACCGGACAATCGCGGTCTGATGCCCACGACCTCCGCTGACACCTACCCGAGCGCCCTGCGCGACGAACTCGACACCCTGTACGACACCCTGCTGGCGGCCGTGCCCGGCTCCAAGCCGCGCGAGGGGCAGCGGCAGATGCTGCACGCCATCGGCCAGGCGCTGGCCGGTGCGCAGTTCGAGCCCGACGCGCCCACGCGCGTGTGCGTGGTCGAGGCCGGCACCGGCGTGGGCAAAACCCGCGCCTACCTGGCCGCCGCGCTGACGCTGGCGCGCAAGGCCGGCGTGAAGGTGGTGGTCAGCACCAGCACCGTGGCCCTGCAAGAGCAGGTGATGGGCAAGGACCTGCCCGAGCTGTCGGCCGCGCTGGACGTGGCGCCCACCGTGGCCCTGCTCAAAGGCCGGGGCCGCTACGTGTGCCCGGTGAAGCTGACCCAAGCCTGCAGCGGCGAGCAACCGCCGCTGGCGCTGGACGAAGCCAACACCGACGGCAACGCCGAAGCCCCTGCGCCCGCGCCCCCGGTGGAGCGCTGGCAGCTGCTGCAGCAGCGCTGGCACAGCGCCCAGTGGGACGGCCAGCGCGACAGCCTGGGGCCGGACGACCTGCACCAGTGGAGCGCCATTGCCGCCGACCGCATGAGCTGCACCAGCCGCCAGTGCCCGCAGTTCCACAGCTGCCCTTACTTCGACGCCAAGCGCGCCGCGGCCAAGGCCGACGTGCTGGTGGCCAACCACGACCTGGTGCTGGCCAGCTTGCGCAGCGACGCCAGCAGCCTGCCCAGCGGCGACCGTGCGATCTTTGTGTTCGACGAAGCCCACCACCTGGCCGCCACCGCGCTGTCGCACTTCGCCTGCGAAGCCACGCTGACCGACCGCCGCTTCCTGCAGCGGCTCGAAAAGGCCCTGGTGCACGCCGGACAGTTGCTGCGCTTCCCCGGCAGCTTCGACGGCTGTGGGTCCATGCTCAGCCAGGCGCTGGACGAGCTGATGCGCGGTGTGATGGAAACCGCCGGCTGGCGCGCGGTGGGTGAGCTGCACGACCCCACGGCTGCCCCTGTCACCAGCCCCACCCGCAGCGGCGAAGGACCCCGCCGCGTGCGCTACCCCAACGGCGAGCTGCCCCCTGAGCTGCTGCCCCTGTGGCAGGCCGTGCACGACCAAGCCCAGCGCCTGCACGAGCGCGCCACCGAGCTCAGCGCCCACATGAAGGCCGAGCGCGCGGCCGACGACACGCTGGGCCCCCTCATCGCCCTGCAAGTGGCCGAGATCGGCCCGCCCTTCAAGCGCTTGGCCGACTTGCTCGACACCGCTTACTTGATGCTGCAGCAGCCCGAGGACGGCCAGGCTCCGGCCGCCAAGTGGCTGGACTTTTCGCTTGGCGGCAGCCACCTGCGCGTGCAAGCCTGCGCCAGCCCGTTGCTGGCCAGCAGCGTGTTGCGCCGCCACCTGTGGCCCGCCATGCGCGCGGTGGTGCTCACCTCGGCCACCTTGCAGGCGCTGGGCAGCTTCGACCACCTGCTGCGCGAAACCGGCCTGGCCGGCCGCAATCACGTGCTCACCGCCGCCGTGCCCAGCCCGTTCGATTACGCGACCCAAGGCCACTTCATCGTCGTGCCCACCCGCGCCAGCCCGAAGGACGCAGCCGCCCACACCGCCGAAGTGGCCGCGCTGCTGCAGCAAGACTGGAAAGAGGTGCAGCACGGCGCGCTGCTGCTGTGCTCCAGCTGGGTGCAGCTGCACGCCATCGTGGCGGCCACCCGCGGCGTGCTGCGCCAGCAGCTGCGCGTGCAAGGCGAAGCCCCGCGCGATGCCCTGCTGCGCGAGCACCGCGCGGCTGTGGCCCGCGGCGAGCGCTCCATCCTGGTCGGCCTGCAAAGCTTCGGCGAGGGGCTGGACCTGCCCGGCCAGCAATGCGAATGGGTGTTCGTACCCAAGCTGCCCTTCGCCAGCCCCGACGACCCCGTGGCCGAAGCCCGCGCCGAATGGCTGCAAGCCCAAGGCCGCAGCCCCTTCAACGAATTGGTGGTGCCCGCCACCGGCGTGCGCTTGAACCAATGGGCCGGCCGCGGCATCCGCAGCGAAACCGACCACGCCACCTTGGTCTGCTACGACGGCCGGCTCAGCGGCACGCCGTTTGGGCGGCAGTTGCTGGCGGGGCTGCCGGGGTTTCGGCGGTCGGTGCGGGGTGGGTAGTGCGCTGAGGAGTCCTCTCGCCAGCGGAATCTTCGGCTTGTAAGGATCACGCCCGCCGCCCGACTGAGGCTGCACCATCCACCTGATTCCGGAGTTCGCATGCGCCCCAGTTCTGTCCTCTTGCCCGGCGTGATCGCCGCTTTGACTTTGCTCAGCGCGGGCGTGCATGCACCCGTGCATGCGCAAACGCCGGTGGACCCGACCCGCTTCATCGACACCTTCGAAGCCACCAATGGCAAGTTCGAGGGCTTCCGGCGCTCGGGCGCCAAGGGCCTGTGCGCGGTGGGCGAGTTCGTGGCCAGTGACCGGGCGCGCACGCTGTCGTCGGCTTCGGTGTTCAGTGGCCGGCCGGTGCCGGTGATCGTGCGCTTCTCGGTGGGCGGGGCCAATCCGCGCGCGGCCGACAACACCAAGGGCCAGCGCAACCTGGCCTTGCAGTTCAACCTGCCTGGGGGCGAGGTTTGGCAGATGGGCAACATCTCGGCGCCGGTGTTCGGCGCGGCCACGCCGGAGCAGTTCTTGGGGCGGCTGGAATCCCTGCGGCCCGACCCCGCCACCAAGGCGCCGGACCCGGCCAAGGTCAAGGCCTTCGCCGACGCGAACCCCGAGGTGCTGCTGATCGGCAAGCACTTCGCCAGCCAGCCGGTGCCCGCCAGCTTCGCCACCGTCAACTACTGGGGCGTGCACGCCTTTGGCTTCGTGAACGCCAGCGGCGCCAAGCAGTGGGGCAAGTGGGTGTTCGAGCCGGTGCGCGGCAGCCAAGGCCTGAGCGACGACGAGGCCAAAGCCAAAGGCCCCGACTTCCTGCGGGCTGAGCTGCGCGAGCGCGTGCAGGCCGGCCGGGTGGCCTTCGATTTCAAGCTGCAGCTGGCCGCCTCCGGCGACCGGCTCGACAGCGCCGTGGTGCCCTTGCCGGCCGAGCGCGCAACGGTGTCGCTGGGCCGGCTGCGCATCACCGAGGTGGCGCCCGATGGTGGCGGTGCTTGCCTGAACATCACCTTCGTGCC
Source organism: uncultured Burkholderiaceae bacterium (assembly GCA_964485225.1). Taxonomy (GTDB): domain Bacteria; phylum Pseudomonadota; class Gammaproteobacteria; order Burkholderiales; family Burkholderiaceae_C; genus Inhella. Next base: position 12,079 of record CAZAIR010000032.1, on the reverse strand, counting down.
GACCAACTTGCCCAAGGGCGTGTTGCCGTCGGCCGACCCGCTGCTGGCTGCGCGGGCAGCGCCTTACGCCGTGGGTTTGACGCGCCGGCTGGGCGAGGGCGCCAAGCAGTGAGTGCCTGCGCCCCGGTGCGCGTCGTCAGCGTGCTGGCGCCGGCGCTGGCTTGTGCCCCAAGCAGGCGGGCAACTCGGCATTGAAGCGGACCACGAAACCGGGGTGTTGCGCCGTGAAGCGGTGGGTCAGGTACACGCCCAGCGGGCGGTCTTGCAGCAGCACCGAGCGCACGGCCGGATGAGGGCCTTGGCGGGCCAGCAGTTCTTCCATCACCAGGTGGTTGGCCAGCACGGCATCCAGCCGCTCGCGGGCCAGCATGCGCAGCAGGGTGGCGCTGTTCACCGGCGGTGACTGCGCGCGGTAGCCGTTGTCCTCCAGCCAGCTCTGCATGTTCGCGCCCCGGAAGCTGGACACCTTGGCCGACTGCTTGAACGCGTCGCTGCTCGGGTCGATCTCGCCCTCGCGCTTGGCCAGGAAGTACCAGCGCCACTCTTGCGGTGCGATGGTGTCGGTGAGCGTGGCGTAGGCATCCCGCTCGGCCGAGCGGGATGCCGCAAAGAAGCCGTCCACTCGACCCGACTTGGCCTCGACCTGCGCCCGCGCCCAGGGCAGGAAGGTGATGCGCAGTGGCACTTTCATGCGGGCGGTCACACACTGGACCACGCGCACCGCGATGCCGGTGGGTTCGCCTTCGGCAAGGGAGGAGTAGGGGGGCAGCTCGTGGGTGGCGAGCACCAAACCGGGGGCTGCAGGCGCTGCCAAAGCGCCGCACAGCCCGAGTGGAGCCAGCAGCAGGGCATACAGCACGCGGTGACGATGCATTGAAAGATCCTATCGAAGCCCCATCTTTGTGCCCAGCTGTCGCCACCCCCCTAGGTTGAAGAAAGGGTTGACCCTATGAGCCTGTTCATCAGCCACGGCGCTCCCACCTTTGCCCTGGAGCCTGGTCCGGAGGGGGCTGCCTTGCAGGCCTGGGCGCAAGCCCGGCCCAAGCCCGTGGCGGTGTGCGTGGTGTCGCCGCATTGGATGACCCACGGCCTGCAGGTGGGCACAACCGCGCACCCCGAGACCATCCATGACTTCGGCGGCTTTGGCCCTGAGTTGGAAGCCTTGCAGTACCCCGCCCCCGGCCACCCGGATTTGGCGCAGCGTGCGCTGGCCTTGCTGGCCGCCGCCGGGGCTCAACCCCAGGCCGATGCCCACCGTGGCCTGGACCACGGCGCCTGGGTGCCGCTGATGCACCTCTACCCCGATGCCGACGTGCCCGCCTTCCAGGTCTCGCTGCCGGCACGCATCGACGGCCGCAATGCCTTCGCCCTGGGTCGCGCGCTGGCGCCGTTGGCGGAGGCGGGCGTGCTGGTGATCGGCAGTGGCAGCCTCACCCACAACCTGCGCGACCTCCGGCCGCCGGGCAGCCCCGAGGCGCCTTACGCCCGGGCCTTCGTCGAGCAGGTCACGGCGCAGCTGGCCGTGCGCGACGAGGCGGGTTTACAAGCCGTGTGGCCCGACGCACCGAACGCGCGGCAAGCCCACCCCACGCCCGACCACTGGTGGCCCTTGCTGGTGGCCCTGGGCGCCGCCGGTGAGGGCTGGCAGGCCGAACCCATTGGGCCGGGCGGCATGCGCTACGGCACCTTGTCGATGGCGAACTGGGCGTTCGGGGCTTCGCCCGTGCGCGCTGCGGGTTTCAGCCGCTGACGGGCGCTTGCCCCCGCACACCCGAGGCATCCAGCGCGGGCTGCGGCTGGTCAAGGCCCGGTGCCGGGTTGGCGGCGACGTCCGACACCGCGCGCCAGGTTTGGCGGAACACCGCCTGTTCCACTTTGGCGCTTTGTCCGATCCGAACGGCCACGCGCACCACCAGCACCAAGTGCTCGGGGTTGGAGAAATCCCACGAGACCTTGCTGGCGCCCGACGGCAAATCGATGAAGGTGGCCTCGGCCTCTTTGCGGAAGTGGGCCATGGCCTCTTCGCGCCAGGCGGCCGTGGCTTGGTCGGCGGCGGCCAGGGCCGTGGCTTCGATCCGCTCCAGGTCGTGGGCGGCGCGCTCGGGGATGGGGATCTGGATGGCGTGCAAGGCGTACTCGCCGTTGGGCGAGGCGTTGACCAGCGGGTGCGTCAGCAGCAGGCCGTTGGGGAACTCGGCCACCTTGCCGGTGCGCTGGCCCGCGCGGTCCAGCTCGACCAGGGTGGTGGCGAACATGTCGATGTCCACCACCCGCCCATGCAGGCCATTGAACTCGATCACGTCGCCCATCTTGTAGGGCTGCACCACGGTCACGTACAGGTAGCCGTGCACGCACATCACCAGCTCTTTGCTGACGATCAGGATGGCGCCGGCCACCGCCGCCACCGACAACGCAAAGCCAGCAATCGTCGACGCCCAAACCGACATGATCACGAGCAGGGCGGCAAACCAGATGATGTTGCGAGCCCACACCAGGTGCAGGCGGCGCTTCTCGGCCGAGATTTCGCCGCGCGACAGGTAGCGCCCCCACAGGTGGGAAGCCAGAAAGGCCAAGCCCACCAGCAGGGCGGTGAGGATGACCTTTTCCCACTGGCCGGGAATCCAGCGGGTCAGCATGTCGAGGGGATTGAACGCGAACATCAAAACAACCAGGCGGCAACGAACACGCCGACCATGATGAAGGACAGCACCAGTTTGGCCAGCAGCCCCAGCATGATGCCGATCCAGGTGGAGACGCCGACCTTCACGGCGCGCAACTCATCCTTGCGCGCCAGGTACTCGCCCACCGCGGCACCCACCAGCGGCATGAACAGCACGCCCACCAGCCCCATGAACAGGCCCAGGACCGTGCCCACCGCCGCGCCGATCAAGGCCAGCTTGCTGGCACCGGCCCTTTGGGCGCCCAGCAGGCCCGCCACGTAGTCCAAGCCCCAGGCCAGCAGCGCCAGCACGGTGATCACCCCCACGGTGAAGACGCTGACCCGGCCAAAGTCGTCAATCCAGGCCCCCAGCACGATGCCAGCCCACACCAGCACGGTGCCGGGCAGCACGGGCAACACGGTGCCCGCCAGACCCAGCAGGATCAGGGCCACGCACAGCACCCACAACAAGGTCACAGCCATGCTCGGTAACGCTCCAGTTCAAGCCGACAAGTTCGCGGTGAACAGGCTAGCAGGTGACGGTTTGGCCGGTAAGGCCACGGTGAATGGGGATGCACTGGCGGGGCTGGCGGGCGCCGCCCAGCCTTGGCCCTTCAAACCCGCACTTGCCCCTCGCCCAGCACGATCCACTTGTAGGTGGTCAGCCCGTCCAGCCCCACCGGCCCGCGGGCGTGCAGCTTGTCGGTGCTGATGCCGATTTCGGCGCCCAAGCCGTATTCGAAGCCGTCAGCGAAGCGCGTGCTGGCATTGACCATCACGCTGGCCGAGTCGACCTCGCGCAGGAAGCGCATGGCGCTGGGGTGATGGGTGGTGAGGATGGCGTCGGTGTGGTGGCTGCCGTGGCGGTTGATGTGGGCGATGGCCTCGTCCAGGTCGTCCACCAGCTTCACCGAGATGTCGAGCGACAGGTACTCGGTGCCCCAGTCAGCCTCGGTGGCGGGCACCGCGCCGGGCAACAAAGGCAGGCTGTCGGGGCAGGCGTGGAAGGTCACGCCCTTGGGCGCCCACAGTGCGGCCAAGCGCGGCAGGAACGCAGTGGCCACAGCGCGGTGAACCAGCAGGCTCTCGGTGGCATTGCAGGGGCTGACCTTTTGCGTCTTGGCGTTGTCCACCACGGTCAGGGCCTGGGCCAGATCGGCGTGGGCATCCACATAGCAATGGCAGTTGCCGTCCAGGTGCTTGAGCACCGGCACGGTGGCCTCGGCACTGACGCGCTCGATCAGGCCCTTGCCGCCGCGCGGGATCAGCAGGTCAATGTCGGCCCGGCACAGCCAGCCCACGGCGGCGCGGTCGGGGGTGTCGATGAGTTGCACGGCTTCGGGCGGCAGGCCGGCCTCTTGCAGCGCCGTTTGCACCAGGGCAATGAGGGCGCGGTTGCTGTGCAGCGCCTCGGAGCCGCCGCGCAAGATGCAGGCGTTGCCGCTCTTGATGGCGAGGCTGGCGGCCTCGATGCTGACGTTGGGGCGGCTCTCGAAAATCATGCCGAACAGCCCCAGGGGCACGCGCATCTGACCGACCTGGATGCCGCTGGGGCGGCGCTGCAGGTTGGTCATGGCGCCCACGGGGTCGGGCAGGGCGGCGATTTGCTCGCAGCCCTCGGCCAGGGTGGCCAGCGTGGCGGCGTCCAGCACCAGCCGCGCACGCATCGGGCCCGTTAGCTGGGCGGCGGCCGCCAGGTCTTGGGCGTTGGCGGCCTGCAGGCTGTCGGGGGCGGCACGCAGCAGCCGCGCCAGGGCGTGTAGCGCGGCGTTGCGTGCCGCGGTGGGCGCACGCGCCATCAGGCGGCTGGCGTCGCGCGCGGCGCGGTTCAGGGCTTCAAGACGGGTGGTGTCCATGCGCCCGATTCTCGGGGCAGGGTTCCCAAGGGTTCGTAGATGGCGAGGTCAAGCTCAAACGCGAAGCTGCTGCCCGACTCGCCGTCGCTGTCCACTTCCAAAGCGCTGTTCATCAGCTTGAGCAACTGCATGCAGATGCTCAGCCCCAGGCCGGTGCCGCCCGGGCGCCGGGCCGAGCCGGCGGGTGCCTGCGCAAACGGCTCGAACAGCGCTTGGCGCTGGTGGCGAGGCAGCCCCACGCCGGTGTCCACCACCGCGAACGCCACCCGCACCCGGCCCGGGCTGGGGCCGGGACCGAGGTAGCGGGCGCTGAGGTCGATGTGGCCGGTGTCGGTGAACTTCACGGCGTTGGAGAGCAGGTTCAGCAGCACCTGGCGCAAGCGCTGGCCGTCGACCAGAACGCGGTAGGGCAGGGCGGGGTCGATGTGGAGGTGGAAGCCCAATCCTTTGGCCTGTGCGCGCAGGCGCACGGTGTCGGCACACAGGCCGATAAGGGCGCTGAGCTGTACCGGCGCCAGCGTCAGGCGCATGCGGCCGGCTTCGATGGCAGCGAGGTCCAGCAGCTCCGTGATCATGGCCAGCAGGTGCTGGCCAGAGTCAACGATGAGGTCGATCTGCCGCTTGGCGTCGGGTGGCTGCTGCTGGTCCATCTGCAGCAGCTGCGAGAAGCCCAAGATGGCGTTCAGCGGCGTGCGGAACTCATGGCTCATGGCGGCCAGGAACTGGCTCTTGGCTTGGCTGGCGGCTTCGGCGCGCTGCTTGGCCTCGTTCAGCTCGTTGGTGCGTGCGCTCACCAGGCTTTCCAGCTCGTCCCGGTGCAGGGCCAGGGTTTGCTCGGCCAGCTTGCGCTCGGTCACGTCCACCACCATGCCCTGGAAGCAGGGCGCCTCGCCCGGCACAGTCACGCGGTGCACCGACAGCTCGACCCACAGTTGCCGCCCACTCTGGCTGCCCAGCAGCAGCGGCAGGGCAGTGATGGCGCGTTGCTGGCTGAGCAGGCGCACCACGCGGCGGAAGTCGGCATCGGCCATCACCACCAAGCGGCGTGGCAGTCGGCTGCGGCGCAGCGCCTCGGTCGGCGAGCCCAAGCCGAACTGCGTCGACAAAGCCAGGTTCACCTCCAGCAGCCGCCCCCGTGCATCGGCCATGAAGAGGCCCTCGGCAGCGTTCTCGAACAGGCTGCGGTAGCGCTGCTCGCTGATGCGCAGCGCCTGCGCAGATGCCTGTTGCTCTTGGGCCATGCGGCTGAGCTGTTGCGCCACCAAGCCGATTTCGTCGCGCCGCTGCACGGGCAAGATGTCGTCGTTGCGGCCATGGGCGAGTTGCTGCGCCCAGTCGCCCACTTGGCGCAGCGGTCGGCGCACCAGCCGGTCGGCGCACAGGTAGGCCACTGCGCCCAAGCCCAGCAGCAGGGCCAGCAGCAGCCCCAGCATGAAGCGGCGGCTCTCGGCCAGCGCGGCATCCAGGGCGGCGGTGCTCACCACCAACACCCCGTGGCCCACGGGCAGGCTCGTGCCCGTGGCGGGCAGGGTGTAGTGCACGTCGAAGCGGTGCTCGTGCTCCAGGCCTTCGGTCAGCGGCGGGCCACTGCGTTGCACCGTCAGTCCGGTCGGAGGCAGGCCGCCGGCGTGCACGGTTACCCGTGCCACATCGGCATCGGTCACCAGGCTCTCCAGCACATCCCGGGTGCCGCTGTTATCGACGTTCCACAGTGGCGCAGCCAGGCCGCGCTGGGCCAGCGCCACCAAGGTGTTTTGCCGCTGTTCAAAGGCCGCCAGCAAGCGCGCGGCCTCCTGGCGTTGCCACCCCCAGCCCACGGCCAACACGATCAGCACCGCGCTGAAGAACAGCGCGGTCAGGAGCCGAAACTGCAGGCTGTGCTGGAGGGGGATGCGGGTGGTGCGGGGCCTCATCCGGCTGTTTTGCGCGCAGGCGTCTTGCGCGCGGGTCGCTCGGGGCGGGGTTCGAACTCGAAGTTCACCTTGCCGGCCTTGGCATCGAACACCAGCTTGGCCTTGAACTTGCGCCGCGTGCGGTTGCTGACGAAGTTCTCCAAGTAGTCGGTGCCGCCGCTGGTCAACAGCTTGGTCATTTGCGCGGCTTCAATGGGCTGGGTCAGGATGATCTTGCCGCTCTTGAAATCGCAGGTGGGTGTGGCGCCCACGGCGTGTTCGCAGACGTAATTGCTGCCGTGCTCGTACACGGCGCCCTTGCACTTGGGACAGGCGCCGAGGCTGGTTTGCTCGGCGAAGTCCACGGGCTCACCGTCATCACCACCGGCAGCGTCGCCGAAGTCGAACTCCAGCTTCCAGTTCTTGAGCTCGTCGTCGAAGACCAGCTGCAACTCCGCCGTGAACGGGCGTCCCATGCGGCTGCGGAAGCCCTCCAGCGGCCCAATGCGCTTGGCGCTCAGGAACTGCTCCACCTCGGCCAGTTCGAAGCTGCGGCCGCCCGGGATCTTGGTGATCGAGAAGGCGCAGCCGCTGCAGGCGAAGCGGCGGTAGTTTTCTTTGACCACGCCGCCGCAGTTGGGGCAGGGTGTGGCCAGCGTGGCGTAGTCGCCCGGGATGGTGTCGCGGTCGTAGCTCTTGGCTTTCTCCACCACGCGCTCGGCCATGGCGGCGATCTCGGCCATGAACGTGCTGCGCGCCAGCTTGCCCTTTTCCATCTGGGCCAGTTGGTACTCCCACTGGCCCGTCAGCTCGGGCTTTGTCAGTTCGTCAACGGCCAAGCCGCGCAGCAGCGTCATCAGCTGGAAGGCCTTGGCGGTGGGGATCAGCTCGCGGCCCTCGCGCAGGATGTACTTTTCGGTCAGCAAGCCTTCGATGGTGGCGGCGCGCGTGGCGGGCGTGCCCAGGCCGCGCTCGGCCATGGCTTCGCGGTATTCGTCGTCGTCGATCAGCTTGCCCGCGCCTTCCATCGCACCCAGCAGCGTGGCTTCGGTGTAGCGCGCCGGAGGTTTGGTGGCCAGGCCCTTGGCCTCCACGCTCTCCACCCGCACCACCTCGCCAGCCTTCACGGCCACCAGCGTGGCGTCGTCCTCTTGCGCTTCCTTGCCGTACACGGCCAGCCAGCCGGGGTTGACCAGCACCTTGCCGTTGGTTTGGAACTTGTGCGTCTCAGCCCCCACGCTCACGGCGCTGATGCGCGTGGTGACCTGGAACTCCGCCGCTGGGAAGAAGGCGGCCAAGAAACGGCGCACCACCAACTCATACAGCTTGGCCTCGGCCTCGCTCAAGGCCTTCGGCGCCAGGCCGGTGGGGATGATGGCGAAGTGGTCGCTGACCTTGGTGTTGTCGAACACCTTCTTGGTCGGCTTCACGTAGCCGGCCTTGAGGGCGGTGCCCGCATGCTGGCTGATGGCACGGCCGGCCGGGGTCGGCAGGTCCTCGTCACGCAGCATCTTGATGGTGTCTTGCGCCACGGCCAGGTAGTCCTCGGGCAGGTGGCGGCTGTCGGTCCGGGGGTAGGTCAGCGCCTTGTGCTTTTCGTACAGCGCCTGGGCCAGGGCCAGCGTGGTTTTGGCCGAGAAGCCGAAGCGCGAATTGGCCTCGCGCTGCAGCGTGGTCAGGTCGTACAGCCCCGGGCTGGCTTGGGTGCTGGGTTTGCTCTCTTCCGTCACCGTGGCGGGCTGGCCCAGCGCGGCCTTGGCAATGGCTTCGGCGCGGGCCTTGTCCCACACGCGATCGGCGCGGGCTTCCGGGTCGTCGCCCTTCTTGAACGCGGGGTCGAACCACTTGCCCTCGTACTGACCGGCTTCGGCGTCAAAGCTGGCGCGCACCTCCCAGTAGTCGCGGGCCACATGCTTGCGGATCTTTTCTTCGCGCTCCACCACGATCGACAGCGTGGGCGTTTGCACGCGGCCCACGGTGGTCAGGAAAAAGCCGCCGTCGCGGCTGTTGAAGGCCGTCATCGCGCGGGTGCCGTTGATACCCACCAGCCAGTCGGCCTCCGAGCGGCAGCGCGCGGCGTCGGCCAGCGGCAGCAGCTGTTCGTCGCTGCGCAGCGCGGCGAAGCCGTCGCGGATGGCTTGCGGCGTCATGCTCTGCAGCCACAGGCGCTGGATGGTCTTCTCGAACTTGCCGCGTGCCGGCTGCGCGTACTGCACGATCAAGCGGAAGATCAGTTCGCCCTCGCGGCCCGCGTCACAGGCGTTGATGAGGCTGTCGACGTCCTTGCGGCGGATCAGCTTGACCAGCGCGTTCAAGCGGGCCTTGTTCTTGTCGATGGGCTGCAGGTCAAAGGCCGGGGGGATCACCGGCAGGTTGGCGAAGCTCCATTTGCCGCGCTTGACCTCCACGCCCTCGGGCGCAGCGATCTCCACCAAGTGACCCACGGCCGACGACACGATGTAGCGATCGTTCTCGAAATGGTCGTCGTGCTTCTCGAACTTGCCGCTGCTGGCGGTGAGCGCACGCACGATGTCTTGGGCCACTGAAGGCTTCTCGGCAATGACCAGGGTCTTGAGGCTCATGGGGTCGTTCTCAATCACGTTCATGTGGCGAGGGCTGCTGCACAATGCGGCGCCTCTCGCGCGGGGGTGCACACGCATGCGCACGCATGCACACGCGCGCACCCACACAAAACCACTGTAGCGAAGCCATGCCGACTTCTGCCAAACCTGCCCGCATCGAAGTTCGCCGCTCGGGCGTGCATGGTCGGGGCGTGTTTGCGGTCACCCCGTTTGCGGCGGATGAGCGCGTGATCGAGTACCGCGGCGAGCGCATCAGCTGGGACGAGGCTAACCGCCGGCACCCACACGACCCCAGCGACCCCAACCACACCTTTTATTTCCAGCTCAATTCGGGCGAGACCATCGATGCCAACTTCGGTGGCAATGCGGCCCGCTGGATCAACCACAGCTGCGCGCCCAACTGCGAGGCCGAAGAGGTGAAGGGCCGCGTCTTCATCCGCACCCTGAGAGCGTTGGAAGCCGGCGAAGAGTTGTTCTACGACTACCGGCTGGCGCTGGACGCCCGCTACACAGCCAAGGTCAAGGCCGCCTATGGCTGCCGCTGCGGCGCTGCCAATTGCCGCGGCACCTTGTTGGCCCCGAAGCGCTGACATGGCCATTGACACCCGCGCGCTGCAGCAGGCCTTGGGGCCCGGTGTGGGCGTGCAGGTGCTGGCCGAATGCCCGTCCACCAACACCGCCCTGTTGCAAGCCTGCCGTGATGGCTTGCCCCAACCGCAGTTGCTGGTGGCCGAGGTGCAAACCGCCGGCCGCGGCCGCATGGGCCGCCAGTGGCAGAGCTGGCCGGGTGCTTCGCTGACTTTCTCACTGGCCTGGCCTTGGGCCGGGGCGCCTTTGGACGGCCTGTCGCTGGCCGTCGGCTGTGCGCTGGCACAGGCCCTGGACCCTGCGGGCCAAGCCATCCGCCTCAAGTGGCCCAACGATTTGCTGTTGGGCGGCGCCAAGCTGGGGGGCATCTTGATCGAGACCGTGACCCACGGTGCCGCAGCCCAGGCGGTGGTGGTGGGCGTCGGCTTGAACGTGCAGGTGCCCACCGTCAGCCCCGGACAGCCAGCCACGGGCTTGCAGGCCTTGGACCCCACCTGGACCCCCAATCAGGCCCTGTCGGCTGTAGCGCCTGCCTTGGTGGCCTTGCTCGAGGATTGGCCGCGTCAAGGCTGGGGCGCTTGGGCCTCGCAGTTTGCGCATCGCGACGCCCTGCTGGGCCAGGATGTGCAGGCGGGGGCTGTGATCGGTTGTGCCGAAGGGGTGGATGCCGTGGGGCAGCTGCGCGTGCGCAGCCCGGCTGGCACGGTGCAACTGGTGGCCGCTGGCGAGCTGAGCGTGCGACCGCGGCCGGTAGCCGCAGGGGGGATGTGATGCGCTTTTGGCTTTTGTCGTTGTTGTTGGCAGCCAATCTGTTGCTGTTGGCCTGGGGACAAGGGTGGCTGGGTGGCAGCCCGGGTTCGGCCCAGCGCGAGCCTGCCCGGCTGGACCTTCAGCTGCGGCCCGAGATCTTGCAGTGGGTGCCGGCTGATGAGGCCGCCCGCTTGGCCAAGCCCCTGCCACAGTGCCGCGAAGTGGGGCCCTTGCCCGATGTCGCAGCCCAGACCCGTGCGGCGGTCCGGCTTCAGTCCCTGGGGGTGCCTGCCCTGGAAGGCTGGGTGCTGAACACTCCGGGCGAGTGGGCAGTGGCCACCCGCCCGTCTGACGACGATGCTGAGCAGGCCCGCAAGCGCCAGGTGCTGGTGCGCGCTGGGGTGACGGTGTTGAAAGCCGAGCGTTTGCTCAACGAAGGCGATCCGAGCTGGGTGGTGTCACGCCATCCGCAGCGCTCTGCCGCTGTGGCCGAGCTCAACCGCTTGCGCGACAGCCGAGGCTTGCGTGCCTTGCGCTTGGTGACGGTCCGTGAGCCCGCGCAGGCGGCTTGGGTGCGCAGCGCCGATTGGCCGCGGGCTCAGGCCCAAGCACGCGACGCGCTGTGGCCGGGCGAGCCCCGCGTTTGCGCCAAGCTCGGGCCGGAAGTGACCTTGCTGCCGATCAGCCTGCCGCCGGCGGCGGGGGCGAGTGCAGCGTCGGCACCCGCGAGCCGCTGATCGCCGCACGGCGCCGGCCCGGAAGGCACCAGCCCACCACCGCCAAGCCCAGCAGCCATAGCGGGTGGCTGGCACCGCCGCCGCCACCTCCACCCGTGCTGGGGGCAGGTGCCGGTGACGGGCTGGGGCTGGGGGCGGGTGCCGGCGCTGGCGCAGGGGCTGGCGCAGGTGCTGCCGCCACGCTCAGCAAGGCGGCCCGGGCGTCCAGCATCCCGGTGCCGCAGGTGGTGGTCGTGCAGTAGCACTCCAATTGCTCGGTGCTGCTGTTGGGCGCGGTGCAGGCCGTGACGCCGGCCTCGGCGCCGGTGGTGGGGAAGGGGCGCGTGCTGCCCACCAGGGCGGCGCGCACTTGGGCTGGCGTCAGGTTGGGGTTGCGGGCAAACAGCAGCGCCGCCACGCCCGCCACCAGCGGCGTGGCAAAGCTGGTGCCCACCGAGGCGCCGTTGTAGGTGTAGGTGTTGGCCAAGGGGCCCTGCGTGCCACTGTTGGTGGTGCTGACCAACGGGTACAAACAGGCGCCGCTGAGGTTCACACAGTTGCCCCCCGGTGCGCCCAGTGCCACCTCCGGCCCCATGCTGGAGAAGCCCACCTTGCTGCCGATGTGACGCAGGCCGGTCACCGCGATGGCGCCGGCGCAATTGGCCGGGCTGTCCACCGGCTTGCCGGCCGAGTTGCCTGCCGCCACCACCACCACCGCGCCGCGCGCGTTGGCTTCAGCGAAGGCATCGATGTAGAGCTGGCCGCTGCTACCGGTGCACGCGCCGGTGGAGCCCAAGCTCATGTTCACCACCTTCACCGGGTTGGCGTTGGTGGGCAGACCCGGCACCGTGGCGCCCACGGCCCAGCGCACGCCGGCCAAGATGTCGCTGTCGTAGCCGCCGCACTTGCCCAGCGCCCGGATCGGGACGATCTTGCTGGTCCAGGCCACGCCCGCCATGCCAATGCCGTTGTCACTCACGGCGCTGATCAGCCCCGCCACGCGCGTGCCGTGCCAGGAGCTGTTGCTGATGTCGTC
>CAZAIR010000031.1:1868-16778 GCA_964485225.1 uncultured Burkholderiaceae bacterium | reverse complement strand
CACCCGGAAGGACTCGAACCCCCGACCTGTTGGCTTCCGTTGAAAACTGACCCTCGGGTCAGAGATCAGTGGAACTCAACACGGATGCACAGGATGTCGCGAAGGACCATGGAGAGCCGACGGCCCAACCGCCGGTGCGCACCGAGCCTTTATGATTCCCACCCACACATGACAGCAAGCCCCGACACCGTCAACGCTGGTGCAGACCCTCTCCTGGGCCTGGGCCTCCGAGTCAAACATGCTCGCCTTGTGCAGGGGCAAACGCTGAAACAACTGTCCGAGTTGGACGGGTGCTCTGAAAGCATGTTGTCCAAGATCGAGCGAGGGATCGCGATGCCTTCCCTGTCTGCGCTTCACCGGCTGGCCATCGCGTTGCATTCGAATGTGGCCGAACTCACCGCCACCGGCAACGAGGGCCAGAGCCCAATCGGTCGAGCCGGTTCAAGACCCGTGGTCGAATTCAAATCGAGTCGGTCGCAAAAGGGCAATATCCGGCTCGAACGGCTGCTGGTGCCTGTGCGGGGCCAGCTGCTCCAGGCCGATATTCACATCCTCGAACCACGCACCAGCAGTGGCGAGCAGATCGCCCATGTGGGCGAAGAGCTGGGGTACGTGCTGGAAGGTGAATTCGAGCTGACGCTGGAGTCTGTCACCCACAAGCTGCAGGCCGGCGATCACTTTGCATTCACGAGTGACACGCCGCACAGCTACCGCAACCCGGGCAAGACCGTGACCCGCATCCTCTGGGTCAACACGCCGCCGACTTTCTGAGTGGTAGCGGGTCAGGCCTCGGGCCGGCTGTTGGCGCTTGAGCCGGCCTTTTGCATTGGCTGCCCGCCACCCCGCTCCCTTGGTGAGCACCCTTTTGGACGAGCCTCGCACTGCTTGGGTGCGATGGCAGATGCGCTGCGCGGTCATCGCCATGAAACGGTGCGCGATGATGCTGCAAAGCCCTTGAGAATCTGGCACGGTTAGTGCATTTGAATGACTGTTACTTGCTATAAATTCAAGTAACTTTCATAACTAACCAAGGCATGCACATGAAACACACCAGCCGTAGATTCGCCCTGATGAGCACCGCCGCACTCTGTGCCGGTTTGCTCCTGCCGCAAGTTGCCTTGAGTCAAGACAAGTTGCGTGTGGCCATCGTCATGCCGGGAAACATCACCGACAAATCCTGGAACCAGGCGGGATATGAGGGGCTCAAGCGCATTGAGTCCGAGTTGGGCGCCGAGGTGGCGTTTTCGGAGAAGGTCGCGCAACCGGATCAGGCCGAGGCCCTGTCCGACTTCGCCCGCAGGGGCTACAAGGTGGTGTTCGGCCACGGCGGCGAGTTTCAGGAAGCTGTGAACCGTGTGGCCAAGCGTTTTCCAGAAACGTTTTTCATCGTCAACAACGGCACCCAGGCCGGTGCCAACACCGCAGCCATTTCTTTCGACTACAAGCAGTTCGGCAACGCCATGGGCGTGATCGCCGCGCGCATGTCCAAGACCGGCAAGGTAGGCTATATCGGTGGCCAGAAGATCAAGTTCTCCACCGACCTGGAGATCGGCTTTCGCGATGGCTTCAAGAAGATCCGCCCGGACGGCACCGTGTTCTCGATCTACACCAACGACTGGGACGACATTGCCAAGGGCAAGGAAGCCGCGTTGTCCCAAATCTCCCAGGGCGCTGACGTTGTCTTCCCGACCATGGACAACGCCGTGATCGGCAGTCTGCAGGCGGCCAAGGAAAAGAACGCCTATGCGTTCGGCATCTACTACGACGCGATCAAGGACTGGCCCGACACGGTTCTGCAGTCGGCCATTCTGGACATCGGCGGCGGCATGGTGAAGCTGGCCAAGCTGTCGGCCAGCAAGTCACTCAAGGCGCAGGTTTACACCTTCGGCATCGACCCCAATGACACCTCGGCTGCGCGCCTGGGCACCTTCCACAAGGCGGTTCCTGAAGCGGTTCGCCTGGAAACCTTGAACGCCGTCAAAGTCGCCGCCAAGCCGTGATGACCGATGTGCCGCTGCTCGAAGCGCGCGGCATCACCGTGCGCTATGGCGACTTTGTTGCCAACGACAGCATCGACCTGAAACTGCAAGGTGGACAAATCCACGCGGTGCTGGGCGAGAACGGGGCGGGCAAGAGCACCTTGATGAACGTGCTCTGCGGCCTTCAGATGCCCGCGGTCGGGGAGCTCCTCGTGCGTGGCCGTGAGGTCCGGTTCTCAAACCCCGCCGACGCAACCGCCTCAGGCATTGGCATGGTGCACCAGCACGGCATGCTGGTCGAGCGCATGACCGTGGTGGAGAACGTCGTGCTGGGGACGGGCAGGGGCCTGGCCGGCATGGACCTCGCTGCGCAAGCCGAGCGGCTTTCTGTCATTTCCAAGCGGGCCGGATTGGGTGTCGAGCCCTTTGCGCGGGTTCAGGACCTGTCGCCCGGTGAGCGGCAGCGCGTTGAAATCCTCAAGCTGCTGCACCGGGACGCCCACATCATCATCCTGGATGAGCCCACCAGTGTCCTGGCGCCGCTGGAGATCCAGCCCTTTTTGAAGCTGCTGCGCACGCTGGCCGATGAGGGCCGTGCGGTGGTGTTGATCACGCACAAGCTGGACGAGGTGGTTCAGGTGGCGGAGATGATCACCGTCCTGCGTGGCGGACGTGTGGTGGCGAGCAGGCCATTGGCCGATGCGAGCACCCGCGAGCTCGCCGAGTTGATGATGGGGACGGCTTCTGCGCCGATGTCACAGCGAAGCGTCATGCCGATCACGGATGTCATCGGCATTGAACTGAAGGGTGTTTCGGTGAAGCCCTCGCAGGGATCGACCGGTCTCCACGAAGCGAGCCTGGCGGTGCATGCCGGTGAAATCGTGGGGGTGGCGGGCGTTGATGGCAACGGGCAACATGCCCTGGCTGAGGCCATCGCGGGCTTGCTGCCTGTCGAGTCGGGGCAGTTGCACATCCGCGGCGTCAATGTGAAAGCACACAACGCCGTGCGCCGCAGGGCACTGGGCTTTGCTTACTTGCCCGAAGACCGACACCACACGGGTTTGGTGTTGGACCTGTCGGTGGCCGAGAACATCGCGCTGCACGATTTCAAGAAGCCGCCGCTGGCGAGCCGTCTGGGATTGCTCCGGCGCAAACACATGCAGTTGCGCGCGGAGGAAGCGGTGCGCGAGCACGACATCCGCTTGCGCAGCGTCGAGCAGCAGGTGCGCTGGCTGTCAGGCGGCAACCAGCAAAAAGTCATCCTGGCGCGTGAGTTGCGCTCATCACCCAAAGCCATGGTGGTCTCCCAGCCTTGCAAAGGGCTCGACGTGGCCGCCACGCGGGCGGTCCACGAGGCACTTTTCACCGAACGCGAGAAGGGCGCTGCCATTCTGTACATCTCTACCGAGCTCGATCACCTCATGGCCACCTGCGATCGCGTGGTGGTGATGTTGCGCGGCCAGATCGTCGGAAACGTGGTGATGGGGCGTGCGGCTTCTTCCGAACAACTGGCTCAGATCGGCCGCCTGATGGCCGGCTCAGAAAGACCCCTGGATGTCCACTAGCTTCTCCTTGCTGACCCGAAACGGGGCCGGTCTGCTCGTCGCCCTGTTGCTGGGCGCGGTTCTGGTGTTGATCGGCGGCGGAAACCCGCTCGATGCGTATGGCGCGCTCTTCTCTGGCGCTTTCGGTGATGCCTATGGCTGGAGCGCGGTGCTCATCAAGGCGTGCCCGATCCTGTTGTCCGGCCTGGCCGTGGCCATCCCGCTTCGCCTCGGTTTGTTCAACCTGGGTGCCGAAGGGCAGATCTACATGGGCGCCTTGTCCGCGACCCTGGTGGCGCTCTATGCGACGGGCTTGCCTCCCGTGTTGCATGTGTTCCTGTGTTGCCTGGCCGGTGCTGCGGGTGGGGCCGCCTGGGCATCCATTGCCGCAGCCATGAACGTGACGCGCGGTGTCAATGAAGTGATCACGACGCTGCTGCTGAACTACGTGGCAGCCCACCTTGTGAGCTGGGTGGTGTCGGGCCCCCTGATGGAGCCGGACGCTCCCTTCCCGTACTCGGCGGAGATTGCCGAGCCCCTGCAACTGCCCCACCTTCTGGCGCAGTTCGAGGCGCACGCCGGGGTGTTCTACGCGATCGCATTGGCCTTGTTGTTCCAGTTCATCTACAGCAAGGGAACCATCGGCTTGTCGTCGGCAATCACGGCCCACAGCCGGGGGACAGCCCTGTACGCGGGGTTGTCGCCCCATCGGTTGACCCTGGTGACGTTTGCCATCGGTGGCGCAGCCGCAGGCCTGGCCGGTTCGTTCGAGGTCCTGGGCGTGAAGTACCGCCTGTACCAAGGCTTCGTGGGCAGCTACGGCTACGACGGCGTGATCGCCGCCATTCTGGCGGGTGCACAACCCGCCATGGTCATCGTCACCAGCGTGTTGCTGGCTGGTCTGAAGGTCGGGGCCAACGCCATGCAGCGCGCGGTGGATCTGCCCGTGACCCTGGTCGAGGCGCTGCAAGGGCTGATCATCATTTGTGTGACCGCCTCGGCGGCGTGGCCCCTGATCGTGGACCGATACAAGGCACGCACCAGGACCTTGAGAAAACTGAAGGAGGCGGCGCACCATGCTTGAGCTTCAAGAATTTGTCTTGACCGCCACACGCCTTGCAACCCCCATTGCGTTTGCTGCTCTGGGTGGTGTGGTGGCAGAGAAAGCCGGTGTCTACAACGTGGCGCTGGAGGGCTCCATGCTGGCCGGCTGTTTCGGCGCGGCATTGGGCGCTTTCCACGGTGGCCCCGTGGTTGGCCTGGCGTGCGGCATGGCCGCGGGTTTGCTGGTGGGCGCCTTGCTGGGGTTCCTCACCATCAGCCTGAAGCTGCAGCAGATCGTCTCCGGCATCGCCATCAACCTGCTGTTGCTGGGTTTGACGGCCTACCTCTCGCGTATTGCTTTCGGCGGTCAGGCCAACACCTTGCAACTCAAAGGCCTGGCCGATCCTGTTCTGCCAAGTCTCGTGGATGTGCCGGTGCTGGGTCCGCTGGTGTTCGCGCAATCCCCCCTGCTGCTGAGCTTGCCGGTGTTGACGCTGGCACTGTGGTGGGTGGTGAGTCGCACGCATTTGGGTCTGGCGCTGCGTGCAGCGGGCGATGCGCCGCGCAGCGCCGACGCCAACGGCATCGATGTGGTGCGTGTTCGCTGGATGGCGGTGCTCACCTCCTGTGCACTTGCCGCCATGGGCGGGAGCTTCATCGTGCTGTGCCAGGTGTTTCTGTTCTCCGAGCACATGACCGCAGGCAAGGGCTTCATCGCGCTGGCGGTGGTGATCCTCAGCCGCTGGAGCCTGCCTGGTGCGCTGGCTGCGTCGCTGTTGTTCGGCATGTTCGACGCCTTGCAACTCAAGCTCCAGTTCTCGCACCCGGAGGTGCCGTACCAGCTGTTCATCGCCTTGCCTTACGTGGCCGCGCTGCTGGCGCTGCTGGGCTTGCTGGGGCGGTATGCACCCCCGCAGGCGCTCGGGAAACCCTACACGCGCACCACGCGCTGAACCTTTTCACAGGAACAACATGATCAAGAACCCCATCCCCTGGCCCAACGGCGCGAAGTGCGCGGCCTGCCTCACGTTCGACATGGACGCGGACAGCCTCATCCATCTTGAGCATCCCAAAGATGCGCACACGCGCGTCTCGGGGCTGTCCATGCTGCGCTACGGCCCCACCATTGCCGTGCCGCGCATCGTCGACACCTACAAACAGCTGGGCATCCGGCAAACCTTCTTCGTGCCGGCCTGGTGCATCGAGCAGTACCCGCAGGCCATCGACGCCATGTTGGCGGGGGGCAACGAAGTGGGGCACCACGGTTACCTCCACGAAAACCCGGCCACCCGAACGGCCGAGGAAGAGGCGTACTGGCTGGACCGCGCCATCGACGTGATCGTCTCCGCCACAGGCCAGAGACCCCGCGGCTGGCGGGCACCGCTGTACAACTTCTCCAACGATTCGATCGATCTCCTGCTGGACCGCGGCTTCGTCTACGACGCGTCCCTCATGGGCGCGGACATCCCCTACCTGATCGAGAACCGGTCCGCCACCGGTACCCTGGTGGAGCTGCCCTCGCACTGGGGCCTGGACGATTGGCCGCAGTATGTGCAGTCGTTCGATCTGGACTACATGATGCCGATCCGTGCGCCTCATGCGGGCCTGCAGGCCTTCATTGAAGAGTTCGAGGCCAGCTACAAGTACGGTGGGTTGTGGGTGCCGGTGCTCCATCCGTTTGCCACCGGGCGACTGGCGCGTTGGGATGCCATGGCGCAGTTTCTGGAAAAGCTCGTCGAGCGCGGCGACGTCTGGTTCGCGCCCATGGAAGACATTGCCGCACATGTCAACAACCTGGTCCAGCAAGGGCTGTGGACGCCGATGAAGGAGACCATTCCCCAATACGAGAAGCCCATCGATATCGGTGGGCCCGCGCGCTCATGAGCGCACGCGTACCCGATCACTACATCGGCGTCTGGCAACGCGAGCGGCTCAAACGGGGCAACGAACCCTGGGACTTGAACAACCAGGTCTACTGGCTGCAGACGCCCCGCTGGCACGCCGACGTGCGCGTTCCTCGCGACCGCCCTGATTTTTCAGGCGTCACCTCGCTGGCTCAGTGCAGCGATGTCCAATTGCGTGCGCTGCTCCAACAAGAGTGCTTTTGCGGGATCACCGGCGTTGAAGACGACATCTGCCGCTGGGTGCGCCAGATCGATGTGCGGCTGCGCGAGACCAACGATTTCGGGCGCATGCGGTTCGACGCCGACATGGTCGAGGAATTCGGCATCGAGATCGATTCCTACGAGATCTGGCGTCGCTTGCCTGGCACCTCGGGTGAGAGCTTTGCGATGGAGCGCGTGCCCGCGATGGCTGCCGGGGACGACGCAGCGCGGGCGGTGCTCTGTGTGGCAGGCGACCGATTCATATACACCCGCAACCGCCCGATGTGGGCAGCGCCGGCCGTGCGCGCGCGCAGCCAGATCGCCCTGGGAACGGTGCCGCGCGCCGAGCTCGAGGCGTTCCTCGACTTCGAAGGCTCGTTCGGAACGATCGTGGATGGGGTGGGACGCATCACCATGTCGACCCTGCCGTGGCGAGAGGGCGAAGTGGCGTTCTCGATGGATGAGGTCGATGCGGCCCGGCACGGGGTGCCCGGAGCACCGGCATCCGGGTGGCGCCCCATCGACTAGGCGATTCAGTGGGCCGCGTCCACCACGAAGTGGACTTCGACCGGGTTGTGCGCGTTGATGGCGATGATGTCCTGCGGGCATGCGGACATCACGACGATGCAGTCCATCTCGGCGCGCAGCTCGACGCTGTCGCCTTCCTTGGAAACCGGGGGCAACCACTGGATGGCGTTCTTCGAGTCCACCGGGATGTTCATCCACAGGTTCAAGGGGGAGGGCACTTCGCCTGACCTCAGACCGATGGCCTGGAGGGCCATGCGCATGTTGTCGGCGCAGTTGTCGTGGTAGACCTTCACGCCCAGGGTCTGATAGCGGTAGAGGTCGCAGGCCGCGATTAGGGTGTCGTGCACGCCGGGCGAGGTGTCGCTCAGCATCGTCATGATCGGGCGCCGCTGGTTGCTCACCAGAGCATCGCCCGGCATCGGGATGATGCGGTCGATCCAGGCCCGCACATGCTCCATCGACATGAACTCGGTCATGTCCTGCGTGTTGAACGCCCAGGTGTCACACACCTGCGAGCCATGGGTGTTGATGATCCGGATCACCTGTCCCTTGCTCAGGCGCACTGCGCGCCCATTGCGGGCGGGCACCGTGTAGAGCTGGCCGAGCACCGGCGTGCCGTCCGGCGAGATCGGTTCGTTCAGGGTGGGGTTCAAACCGTCCGGCTCGCCGTTGTCGTGCTTGGGCTTCAGGGTGTTGGCTTGGGTGATCATGCGCGGTACCTTTCGATGGGTGGATGTTGGGGATTGGTTCAGTTTGGGGAAGCGAGTCGCGTCAAACAGAAGGCCAGCGCGCGCGTGCAGGCGGTCAGGTCTTCTGGTGACGTGTATTCGGCTGGGTTGTGGCTCAGACCGTCCCGGCTGGGAGCAAACAGCATCACCGTCGGTGCATGAGAGGCCAGTGGCATGGCGTCATGGAAGGCCCCGCTGAGCATGCTCTGGTGGGGGAGGCCCAAGCGGGTGCAGGCTTCCCTTGTGAGTTGGTGCAGTGCCGCGTCGAAGGGAACCGGGGGCTTGCACAGCAAAACCGCGGTGTGACTGGCTTGTGCGCACAACTGCAGCAGGCGGAATTGCATGCTCTCCAGCACCGCCTCGTTGGGATGCCGAAGATCGATGGTGAAACGGGCCTCGCGTGCGATGGTGTTGATGGAGGCCGGCAGCGCCTGGAAGCGACCGACCGTGATGCGCAGACTGGGGTCGGCTTGCATCTCCATGGCGGCCATGCCAAGCACCGCTTGCGCGGCTGCCACGGCCTTGACCATGGCGTCATCGCGCGCGGCCAGTGGGGTGGTGCCGGCGTGCGAACTGCGTCCGGAAAAAGTCATTTCGTACCAGCGAACGCCCTGAATCGCGTTCACGCAGCCCACCTGAAGAGCGGCGCGCTCCAGTTCAGGGCCTTGTTCGATGTGCGCTTCGATGCAGGCATGGATGGCCCGTTTCATCGGGGCGTCGAAGCCGTGCCACCCATTTGAACGAGCCGTTTTTGCAAAGTCTTGGCAGGCGGCATCCACCGCGGCCCCAAAGGTGATCCCCTGCGCGTCCATCACGCTACGCAAGCTATCAATTTGCGTGGGGTCGACAAAGGCGTTGGATCCCATCAGTCCTGGAGAAAATCGGCAACCTTCCTCGTTCGTCCACGCCGCCACTTCAATGGCGCGCTGAGTCTGGATACCCGCCTCGTCGAGCGCGTTGAAGACCTCCAGGCCGGCCACCACCCCGAATGCGCCATCCAGTCGTCCGCCGGCAGGTTGCGTGTCCAGGTGGCTCCCGGTCAGCACCGGAGGCAGGGCGGTGTCAGTGCCTTCACGGCGGATGAAGATGTTGGCTGCGGCATCAATGGCCACCTTGTAGCCCTCACGCGTGGCGTACAGACCTGCAATCCATCGCCTCGCACACAGGTCTTGGGGTGTGAGGGTTTGGCGGTCCACGCCTCCGTCCTCTCTAGCCCCCCATTGGGCGAGCTCATCCAGCATGCGCTCCAGGCGGCTGCCTGACACGGCGCGGGCGGAGGTTTCAGCAAGTTCTGCAGTGCTCATGGGTGTCTCTGGACAATGGCGCATGTGGCGCGAAGCTGGATCACAGTGGTTCGATTAAATTCAAGTAACTTGAATCAGTGTACTTGAACTTTCTAAACTGTCATGGATTTGTTGGTTGCGCAGCAGGGGCCGCTTGAGCAAGCGAGGCGCCAACCTCCGCTTCAAGCGCTCAGCGCGTCAAGAGGGAAGAAACGCCGTTGTGGTCGCTGAGCGGGCGCTCAATGGCCGGCGATCCGGCGACCATCCAATACTCGTGGGAGCCGCTTCCCGAAGACCACTTGAAATCAGCACATGGTCAATGTTGGCTCGGCCCGAGAAGGCTCGGCTGTCGTCATGGGTGACGCATCGAAGCTCCAACTGCTGCATCGCTTCTGAAAACGTCGCACGCGATTCCTTGTCGACGCAGCTGTTGCAGGGCGCCGTCGGCCAGTTGGAATTCCCGGCAACCCTAAAGCGGTGCGATGGCCAAGCAGCGCGGAGTGCTTCTCAATCCTGAATTGACGGCGCCAGTGCATGCAGATGACGGTCAGTTTGGAAAGTGAGCCCTTTTGGACGAATTCATCTGGTCACTGGCTGCAGATTTCATTCGTGGCCCCTGAAACGACCACGTTTCTGAAGCGTCCATGGAGGCGCATATGGCCAAAAAAGCTCGCAGCGGCGCTCCAGCTCCGCGTTCACCCATGAAAGTTGCTACCCGCCCGATCGCTGTCGCCCGAGTTCAGGGCGCCTTCGCAAATCAATCCGGCGGTGGTGTACCCGAGGGTCGTAGCGTCGGGCGCCTGCAGCGTACGGTGGCGAAAGTCTCCAACTTGCACCCGCAATTCTGCAATCCCGGAGCTCGACCGGAACCGCATGTCCCTGGATTGGTCGACCGACTCCCAGCGGACCATCACCAGCCGCCCGTGAGCCGTACTGCAGCCATGAACAGCCTCTCGACACCCAATAGCTAGCTCTGACTTCCATCTGCCCAGTTTTTCTGCAGAAATTCCAGCAGAGCTTTCACGCGCGCCGTGCCCATCTTGCGGCGCGGCACATAAGCCTTGAACCAGTTTTCCTGTGGCTCGTACTTGGGCAACAAGGGCACCAGTGTTCCTTTGGCCACCTCGGACCCTGCGATGTAGCGCGGCAGCAGCGCCACCCCCAGACCTTGCAGCGCGGCCTTGAGCACGGTGCGGTTGTCATCTGCGAGCAGGCGGGGATGCACATCGATGGACACCGCGCCGCGTGAGCTTTGGAAGGCCCAACTCGTGCCCGTGGGTGCGAAGACGATGCAGGCGTGGTCAGCCAAGTCGCGCGGGTGCGTGGGCGTGCCGCGCTCCTGCAGGTAGGACGGCGCCGCGCACAGCAGGGGTTGCACGGGGCAAAGCGGCACATCCACCACGCCTTCGTAGGTGGCCATGCGCCCGCTGATGGCCAGGTCGAAGCCGGCTTCGGCCGGGTTGGTGGATCGATCAACCAGAGACAGCTCCAGCGTGATGCGGGGGTGCGAGGCGAGGAAGGCGCAGAACACGTCGCCCAGCTGCTCCATGGTGAGCGTGGTGGGCGCCATCACGCGCAGGTGGCCTTCGGGTTTGCCTTCGTCGCGTCGAACCGCATGCAGCAGTTCCTCAAACTCGGCCACCACGCTGGCCGCGCGCAGGTGCAGCCTTTCGCCCGCTTCGGTGAGCGTCACCTTGCGCGTGGTGCGCTCGAACAGCCTGGTCTGCAGTTCGGCCTCCAGCTGGGCAATGCGCTTGGCCACCACCGAAGGCACCACACCGAGTTGCCGTGCGGCTTCGGAGAAGCCGCCGCAACGCACGACTTCAACGAAAGTGCGGATGTGGGTGGTGGTATCCATTTGTTCATTTATAAGTTAAGTGATAACCAAAATTGAGTTCAATTATGTTTGATTTAGATCAATAGAATTCGCCTGCCCATTCGAATCTTTGGAGACAAACATGAAGAGACACCAGTTCCTTGGCGCGCTTCTGGCAGGCGCCGCTGTTCACTTGCTGCCCAGTGCCGCACTGGCGCAAACCTACCCAGCCCGGCCCATCAAGATCATCACGCCGTTCCCGGCGGGCCAGGGTCCTGACGTGCTGTTGCGCAATCTGGCGGAAAAGCTCGGCCCGGTGTTGGGCCAGCCGGTGGTGGTGGAAAACAAGCCGGGTGCCAGTGGTTTTGTGGCCTTCCAGTCGGCGCGGATGGCGCCTGCGGACGGCTACACGCTGGTGCACATGGACAGCTTTCACATCGGCACACAGCCGCACCTGTTCAACAAGCTGCCGTACAGCGCCACGAAAGATTTCGACCCCATCACGCCGCTGGTGCGCAACCACTTCTTCGTCGTGGTGCCCACCGCGTCCAAGTGGCAGACCATGGGCGACCTGATCGCCAGCGCCAAGGCCAAGGCCGACGGTGTGACCTATGGCTCCTGGGGTGTGGCCAGCCCGGCGCACCTGGGTGGTTTGATGCTGGAGTCGGCCACGGGAGCGCAGATGACGCACGTCCCCTACAAGGAGTCCTCTCAGCTCTACACCGGTGTGGCCAACGGCGAGCTGGACTGGGCGATCGGATCGGCCGCCTCGGCCGGTGCCATGCTGCAGGCGGGCAAGGTGCGTTTCCTCGCTGCGGCAGCGCCCACGCGCATCGCAGGCTACGACAAGGTACCCACCGCCGCCGAAGGCGGCGCGCCTTCGCAGTGGACGGTGGGCGGGTGGAACGGCCTGCTTGCACCCAAGGGAACGCCCAAGGAGATCGTGACGCGGCTCAATGACGCCATCGCCAAGGTGATGCAGACGCCCGAGATGCGCACCAAGTTGACCCTGTTCACCTACGAGCCTTACACCATGTCGCCCGCAGACATGGGCAAGCTCATGGAGCAGGAGGTCTCCGCCTGGGGGCCCTTGATCCAGAAGTCCGGCATCAAGCTCGACTGAGATTGACCATGGCAAGACCCAATTTCGATGTGCGGGTCACCGCTGTGCGGCAGTTGACCGACCGGGTGCGCGAGTTCCTGTTGACCCGTGTGGACGGCAGCGCACTGCCGTCGTATTCGGCGGGCTCGCACATCGCGCTGCACACGGTCTCGCCCGAACGGGGGCAGATCGTGCGCCATTACTCGCTGGTGGGCGGCGCGGACCTGAACGATGACGCGCGAAACACGTACCGCATCGCCGTGCAGCGCGAAGACCATGCACGAGGCTCCGCGCACATCCACGCCACCTTTGAGGTGGGCACGCGCCTGCAGGTCGGTCCGCCGGTGAACAACTTTCCGCTGGACCGGCGCGACCAGAACGTGTTGCTGATCGCGGGGGGCATTGGCATCACGCCGATCTTCTCGATGGCACGAAGTCTGGCCCGCCGCCGCTGCGACTACCGCGTGTTTTATGCGGGCCGGCAGACCGCCGCCATGGCGTACCACGAAGAGCTGAGGCAACTCGCTGGCGACCGCGTGTGCTTCCATTGCAGCGATTCGCAGGGCACACCCGATCTTCAGGCGTTGCTGCGGGTGCAGCCGGCGGGCACGTCGGTGTATGTGTGTGGCCCCAGGCCAATGATTGATGGCACCCATGCGGCCGCCGCTGCCATCGGCTGGGCGCCGGAGCGGGTGCGCAGCGAGATGTTCACCGCCGCGATTTCGGGTGAAGCCCGTCCCCTCAGCGTGTTTCTGCAGCGCACGGGCAAAACTGTGCAAGTGGGCAGCGATGTGAGCATTCTCGATGCACTTCTGGCCGAAGGTGTGCCTGTGTTGTGGGATTGCCGGCGCGGCGAATGCGGCCTGTGCCCCTTGCCGGTGGTGCAGGCCGAGGGCGGCATCGAACACCACGACCACTACCTCAGCCCCGAGGAAAAATCGGCCGACGAGTCGCTGTGCATCTGCGTTTCGCGTTCGCGCGGATCGTCGCTCGTGCTGGATGCCTGAACGTTTGAAAGAAACCCCATGGACATGATCGTTGAACGCCCCGCCGAGTTCGAAGTGGAACACCTGCGCGAGTTTGTGCTGGGCGGCTTTGCTGACCACACCACGCCGCTGGTGCGAAATTGCTGGTACGTGGCCGCGCTTTCCATTGAGGTGACGCGCGAGATCATCAGTCGCCGACTGCTGGGCGTGGACGTGGCCTTGTACCGCACGCTGGCGGGTGAGCCCGTGGCGGTGCGCAACCGCTGCCCGCACCGGTCGTTTCCCCTGGCCAAGGGCAAGCTCGTGGGCAACGTGCTCATGTGCGGCTACCACGGCA
Organism: uncultured Burkholderiaceae bacterium; assembly: GCA_964485225.1. Lineage (GTDB taxonomy): Bacteria > Pseudomonadota > Gammaproteobacteria > Burkholderiales > Burkholderiaceae_C > Inhella. Next base: position 3,326 of record CAZAIR010000031.1, on the reverse strand, counting down.
TGCAGTTCGACCCCTCGGGCCGCTGCGTGCACATGCCCGCCATGCCCATCGTGCCGTCGAACGCGAACGTGCGCAGCTTCCCAACCGCTGAGCGCGGCCCGCTGATCTGGATCTGGATGGGCGACGCGGACCACGCGGACGAGTCCCAGGTACCCGACACGGGCTGGCTGGACAGTCCCGAGTGGAAGACGGTCAGCGGCGGCTTCCACCTGAATTCCGACTACGTGGCCATGCATGAAAACCTGCTGGACCAGACACATTTCCCGTTCCTGCACCCGGGCGCCATCGGCACACCCGAGTACGCGCGCTCGAGGCTGAAGGTGCGCGAGGAGGGGGGCACGGTGATCATCGACCGCGAGCTGCGCAACTCGCCACCGCCGGGTGTGTACGCGATGCCCACGGGCCTGACGGGCCAGTCGGTGGACCGGTTCTCCGATGCGCGCTTTGTGTCACCTGCGCTGCACACGGCGTACGCGCGCATCGTGGACAACAACGACGCCAGCGGTCAGCCACGCACCTACCGCTTCAACATCAGCCACATCTTCACGCCGGAGACCAACAATTCCATTCACTACTGGTGGTTCTGCAGCCGCAATTTCAAGCTGGAAGACACTGCCATTGACGAACACCTGTACAGCGCATCGGCCAAGGCCTATCAGGAAGACGTGGATGCGCTGGAATGGATCATGAACGTCGTGCTCAACGACAGCGAGCCGCAGTTCGACCTCAACTTTGCGCCAGACAAGCCGGGCTTGATGATGCGGCAGATCCTGTACCGCCTTGCCGCAGCCGAAGCCGGCGCGAAGTGGTGAGCACCGCATGGCCCAAGTGATTGGCTGCATCGGGACTTCGCACGTCCCGACCATCGGTGTGGCGTACGACAAGGGCAAGCAGGAAGATCCGGCCTGGAAGCCGCTGTTCGACGGCTACAAGCCCGTGGCGCAGTGGTTGCAGGAGCAGGAGGTGGACACCCTCGTCATGTTCTACAACGACCATGCATCGGCGTTCTTCTTCGATCTGTATCCCACCTTCTCGCTGGGTATCGGTGAATCGTTCGAGGTGGCCGACGAAGGCGCGGGCCTGCGGCACTTGCCGCCAATCCCGGGCGACCTTGATCTGCAGATTCACATGGCCGAGTCCCTGGTCAACGATGAGTTCGACATCGCCACCTTTCAGGACCGTCCGCTCGACCACGGTTGTGCCTCTCCCTTGCCCCTGCTGTGGCCGCACGAACCTGGGTGGCCTGGCCGAGTCGTGCCCATCGCCATCAACGTGCTGCAGTTCCCGTTGCCGACCGCCGCCCGCTGCTGGAAGCTCGGACAAGCGGTGCGGCGAGCGATCGAAAGCTACCCACATGACCGGCGCGTGGCCATCGTGGGCACCGGGGGCCTTTCGCATCAGGTGCACGGTGAACGCACCGGCTTCAACAACGAGGCGTGGGATCACCAGTTTTTGGAA
>CAZAIR010000031.1:0-1858 GCA_964485225.1 uncultured Burkholderiaceae bacterium | reverse complement strand
CCGCAAGCGTTGATACGCATGACCCACGCGGACTACATGCGCCTGGGTGGCGCGGAGAGCGTCGAGCAGATCATGTGGTTGGCCATGCGCGGAGCGATGGGCCCGACGCTGAACAAGCTGCACCAGAACTACTACCTGGCCACGACGACCGCCATGACGGTGGCCTTGTTCGAGGAGCAGGCATGAATCCCCAACTGGCCGGCGTGGAACAGCTGGAAGGCACCTACGTGTTCGACCTGCGCGCAAGCCATCGCGCGTTGCGGTTGAACCGCTTTTTCTGGCGCTTCACCGATCCATCATGGCGCGAGCGGTTTGCGGCCGAACCTCAGGTGCTGATGAAGGAGGCCGGTCTGTCGAAACTGGAACTGCGACTGGTGCAGCAACAGGACTGGATCGGATTGATCCGTCATGGTGTGAGCTTCTTCGTGCTGGAGAAGTACGCGCGCGTGGCCCGGAAATCCAATCTGGAGGTCTATGCTGCCATGCGCGGAGAGAGCCTGGATGCGTTCATGAGCACCAGGCGCGTGCCTGACGCTCGCTGATTCCTGCCCACTTAACGATCCGGCAATGGAGACTGATCTGAGGGCACTTCGGGGCTTCCCTCGTCGCCGGTCGCCGCAAGCGATGTTCGACGCGCCTTGCAAACAGAAGTGCCCGTGGGAGACGGATTCAAGCTCAACGCCGCACTTCCGAGGCTTGGTCAACCAGGAATCCAAGCAATCGCTCGGCCGCAGGCGTGAGGTCGCCATGGCGCCGGTAGCAGATCGCGAACTCGCGGTGTGCCCAGTCATTGAGCAGCGGAATGATGCGCACGTGTCCCGCTGAGACATAGATGTCGCTGACTTCCCGGGGCACAACGCTGATGCCCAGGCCGGCGGCCACCACGCGGAAAGCGGCGTCGAAGTTCGAGACCACCACGCGGTAGCTCATGTGCCGCCCCGCCTTGGCGGCGGCACGGTCCAGCATGGTGTAGACCGCATCCCATATGGGTTCCGGGCCCGGATTGTGATTTCTGTTGTCGTGGGGTCGCGCCAGTCATGCGGCCATATTTCTGGGTCGGCCGCGACCTCGTTTGGCTCGCATAGGCGGAACCAGCGTCTGTGTCTGTGGCTCATCGCCAACTGCCCACCGCTCGATCTGCGACCTCCTGAAGTAGACACGTCGGCCAACTCGCACGGGCGTGGGAAGGCCTGGGGCGGAACCCCTTTGCATCCACTTGACTAGACATGGGTAACTGATCCCCAGCAACGTTGCCGTTGAGCGGACGTCGATCAACAGAGCACCAGGCGCCCCAGTTGAGACTTCGGCTTGTGAAATAGACACAGGCTCTTTCCAAAAAGAACCTGGCAGACTCGAAATTCCCTGTGAGTGGCCACAGAAAAGCCTCTACCTGTCTGCACTTAGTGGGCGCAAAACAAGAGCTTCACGACTACCTGTCTCGGTGATTGCCAGTTTGGGCACCGGGGCGGGCGAAGTGGAAAGTTGACTGGATTTGTCGTTCGCGGGGGAAAGCAGTGTGCACCCTCGCTCTAGAGAGATGCCGATTTTCACGACGGTGTACATCTCTGAGGAAACTCACCCTTGGGTTGAGTGTCGTGGACGAGACCCCGTCCCGTCAACTTGAACCAGTCAATCTAAACGCGGGACACAACAGGGACATTCATGCTGCCCTTCTGTGTCCCGAGCCGTCTTTTGGGGTCCTTTCTGGGACACTGCAGGGACAGTGAAGTCCAAAAAATGGCCAAAATTGGTCGACGCAATTTTGCCTCGAAGTTTGCAAGATGTTGATTTGTATGGGGATTTTTGGCCTGCCCGGAGGGACTCGAACCCCCGACCTGCTGCTTAGAAGGCAGCTGCT
>CAZAIR010000030.1:0-16858 GCA_964485225.1 uncultured Burkholderiaceae bacterium | reverse complement strand
CTGGGTGAAGTCAGCGCGCAAGAAAAGGCCGACTACACACGGGTGCTGAAGGGCACCATCGCGCTGTCGCGCACGGTGTTCCCGCTGGGTACTTTGTCGCCCATGCTGGATGCCATCGCCCGCGCGCCGCTGTGGCAAGCGGGGCTGGATTACGGTCACGGCACCGGCCACGGCGTGGGCTACTTCATGAACGTGCACGAAGGCCCGCAAAGCATTTCGAAGGCCATCCCCGACGCCACGATGGCGATGGAGGTCGGGATGATCACCTCCATCGAGCCTGGCCTGTACCGGCCTGGCCAATGGGGTGTGCGCATCGAGAACCTGGTGCTGAACGTGGCACTCGACACCCCGGAGCGCGGCGCCTTCGGCGACATGCTGGCCTTCGAGACGCTGACGCTGTGCCCGATCGACACCACACCGATCGACCGCAGCCTGCTGAACGCCGCTGAAGTTGCGTGGCTGAACCAGTACCACGCAACCGTGCGCGAGCGCCTGCAGCCGCTGGTGACGGGCGACGCGCTGGCCTGGCTGCTGCGCCGCACCGAGCCGATCTGAAGCAAAAAGCCGGGCCCGCACCTGATGTGTGGGCCCGGCTTTGCAGGCGCTTGAGGCGCCCAATCCCGGGACGGCGGGGTGGCTGGATCAGCCCGCGAACTTGGCCACGGCGGCCTTGAGGCGCTCACCAAAGGCTTTGGCGGTGGCCATGTCGCCGGCCACCATTTCATCGGTGCTGGCGTCGCTGGGGGTGGCGGTCATCAGGCCGGCGGAGCTGGCCACGTAATTGATGCTGTCGCGCGTGGCGGCCTTGTTGTTGCTGGGCATGAGCGCGGTGCCCACCCACACGCCGCCGTGCTGCATGGCCAGGGTGATCAGGTAGTGCAGGGTGCTGTGCTTGTCGCCATTCATGCTGGCGCTGTTGGTGAAGCCGGCAAACAGCTTGTCTTTCCAGGCCTGGCCGAACCAAGGCTTGCTGCTGGCGTCGGCGAACTTCTTGAACTGCCAGCTCACGCTGCCCATGTAGGTGGGCGAGCCCATGACGATCATCTTGGCCGCGGCCAGTTGCTCCCAGCCGCCAGCGGGCAGGTCGCCGTTGGCATCGATGGGCAGCAAGGCGCCGCCGCTGGTTTCGGCCACGGCCTGGGCCACTTTGGCGGTGTGGCCGTAGCCGCTGTGGAACACGATGACGATGTCGCTCATGACAATCTCCGGTTGTGGGGTTGGAATGCAGCCATTGCACCCCGCCCCCAAGGCCCTGAGGTAGCGCCCGCTTGACGCCACCGTTCAAAAGATTTCGCCATGACCTTGCCCGTTCCGTCACGCTTGCGTGTGCTGTCGCTCATCCCCCCGATGACGCAGCTCAACACGCCCTACCCGTCCACCGCCTACCTGACCGGCTTCCTGCGCAGCCAGGGCGTGACGGCGCACCAGGCTGACTTGGCACTGGGCCTGGTGCTGCGCCTGTTCAGCGCCGAGGGGCTGGCCACGCTGCGCGCGGCCGCCGCGCAAGCGCCCGCCACCCCCTCCCTGCAGTTCCACCTGGAGGCGGCCGACACGATTGCCGCCGTCACGCCGCGGGTGATCGCGTTTTTGCAGGGGCGTGACGCCACGCTGGCGCACCGCATCAACAGCCGCGCCTTTTTGCCCGAGGGCCCGCGCTTTGCCAGTGTCGATATCGGCATCCCCGGCCAAGAGGACGAGCCCGACCCGCTGGGCTGGGCCTTCGGTACCCTGGGCGCGCAAGACCGCGCCCGCCACCTGGCCACGCTGTTCCTGAACGACCTGGCCGACGCCGTGCGCGACGCGCTAGACCCCCGCTTCGAGTTCGTGCGCTACGGCGAAAAGCTGGCCGCCAGCCAAGCCACGTTCGACCCCCTGGCCGATGCCCTGGCCGCCCCCGAAACGCCGCTGGACGTGTGGCTGCGCGAGCTGGCCCTGCAAGCCGTGGCGCAGCACACGCCCGATGTGGTGCTGCTCTCCTGCCCGTTCCCGGGCAGCGTGTACGCCGCCTTCCGGGTGGCGCAAGCCATCAAGGCCACGCACCCGCACATCCGCACCGTGCTGGGCGGCGGCTACGTGAACACCGAGCTGCGCGAACTGGCCGAACCGCGCGTGTTCGACCACTTCGACTTCGTGTGCCTGGACAGCGGCGAGCGCGTGCTGCTGGCCCTGCTGGCGCACCTGAATGGCCAACGCAGCGCCCAGCGCCTGGTGCGCACCTTCGTGCGCGAGGGTGGCACGGTGGTCTACAAAAACTTCATCGGCGAAGGCGAGGTGCCCATCGACGCCACCGGCACCCCCACCTGGGACGGCCTGCCGCTGGGCCACTACCTGAGCCTGCTTGACATGCTCAACCCCATGCACCGCCTGTGGAGCGACGGCCGCTGGAACAAGCTGACGGTGGCGCAGGGCTGCTACTGGAAGAAGTGCAGCTTTTGCGATGTGGACCTCGACTACATCGGCCGCTATGAAGCCGCCAACGCCGCCGTGCTGGCCGACCGCATCGAAGCCATCGTGGCCGAGACCGGCCAAACCGGCTTCCACTTCGTGGACGAAGCCGCGCCGCCCAAGGCCCTGAAGGCGCTGGCCGACGAGATCCTGCGCCGCCGCTTGGCGGTGAGCTGGTGGGGCAATGTGCGCTTCGAGAAAACCTTCAGCCCGGCGCTGGTCGAGAAGCTGGCCGAGAGCGGCTGCATCGCCATCAGCGGCGGTCTGGAAGTGGCCTCCGACCGCCTGCTCGAGCTGATGCAAAAAGGCGTGACCGTGGAGCAGGTGGCGCGCGTGACCAAGGCCTTCGCCGACCAGGGCATCCTGGTGCACGCCTACCTGATGTACGGCTTCCCGACGCAAACGGTGCAAGACACCGTGGACGCGCTGGAGTACGTGCGGCAGCTGTTCGAGGAGGGCTGCATCCACAGCGGCTTCTTCCACCGCTTCACCTGCACCGTGCACTCCCCCGTGGGCAAGAACCCCGAGGCCTTTGGGGTGCAGCTGATCCCGAACCCCGCTGGCAGCTTTGCGCAAAACGACATTGGCTTCACCGATCCCAGCGGCGTGGACCACGACCTGCTGGGCTTGGGCCTGCGCCGCGGCCTCTACAACTTCATGCACGGCGTGGGGCTGGACTGGGACGTGCGCCGCTTCTTCGAGGAAGTGCGCGTGCCCAAACCCACGGTGAAGCGCGGGCACATTGCCAAGGCCTTGGCGGCGCACGGGATGGGCGTGGCGGCTTGAAGGCCCCTTCAGCTCCGCCAACGGGCGCCCATGCTCAATGCACGTAAGCGTGCGCGTACCCCAGCGCTTCGGTCAGCAAGCCTTCGTCCACCGCCGTGTTGGCCGCCGCACCTCCAAAGAAAAAGGGCTTGCGCGCCTTGCTGCGGGCGCCGGGGCCGACTTCGATCATGCCGAGCAGCGCGAACAGGCGGCCGTTTGGCATCGCATGGGCGATGCGGTCGCTTTGGCGGATGTCGACCAGCACGTCGCCGTCGATGACCACCAGGTCGGCCTGCTGGCCCACCTCGAGCGAGCCGAGGTCGCATGACAGGCCCAGTACCTGGGCCGGGTTGAGCGTGGCGGCCCGCGGGGCTTTCAGGGAAGTCATGCCGCCCAAGCCCAGCATCCGCATTGCACAGCGCTCGAGCGCATCGCAAGCTGCCGGATACCCCAAAACGCGATCGCGGCTTTCGTGACACTTTTGGCAGACCCCAAGGGCGCGTCGGCGTAGCCTTTGCGGCCATTGCGAAACCCCATGTCGCACCGCGAGGCCCCCCACCATGGACGCCCTGCCCCAGCCGCTGACCGCACCGACGCCGTCGCGCGCCGACTTGCTCGAACGCTTGGCGTCAGTGGGCCTGACCCTCACCGCAACGCTAGACCTCGAGGGCGTGTTCCGGGCCCTGCGCGACCAAGCCAACGCGCTGCTGGACGCCACCTCGTTCATGCTGTGGTGGCGCGACGCCGACGGCCAAGGCCTGACGCTGCGGCTGGGCGACGAACGTGGCAAAGCTTTACCGCCTTCGCACGTGACGTGGCAGGATCCCGGCTCCAACGTGGCGCGCTGCGCCCGAGAGTGCGTGGAGGTGGTGCTGAGTGTGCCCGCTGGCACCGACAACGCCCAGCACATGCCGGGCACCGAGGTCATGCACTCCGCCCTGTTCGGCCCCTTGGTGGTGGGCTCGCAGGTGATGGGCGTGCTGTCGGTGCAATCGCCGCGCGAGCACGCTTACGGCGACGTGGAACGGCAGCTGTTCCGCACGCTGTGCGCCTTCGGTGCCATCGGCGTGAACAACGCCGAGGCCTACGCCGCGATGGTGCGGGCGCAAGAAGATCTGGACGCGGCGCAGCAGCGCTACAAGGACGTGATCGAGCGCGTGTCCGAGGCCATCTGCATCTACCAAGACAACCGCATCGTGCTGTGCAACTCGCGCGCCTGCCGGCTGACCGGCTACCCGCGGGACGAGCTGATGGGCAAGACCTTTGAGCGCACCACCTATGTGGGCGATGTGCCGGCCACCAGCGCCTGGATCCGCTCGCACCTGAAAGGCCAACCAACCGCCCGACACCACCGCTTTCGCGCGCTGCGCAAGGACGGCAAAACGGTTTGGACCGAAGCGAGCATGGAGGTCATCCGCTGGAACGGGCGGCCGGCAGCCCTGGGCGTGATCACCGACCTGACGGAGCGCATGGTGTCTGAGCAAGCGCTCCGCCGCTCCGAAGAACTGCACCGCGCTTTAGTGAACCACGCGACCGAGGGCATCTTGGTGGTGCAAGAGGGCCGCGTGGTGTACGCCAACCCGAAGGCCGAGGTCATCACCGGCGCGGCCCTCACCGAGCGGGCCGCCGAGCGCTTCTTCGCGATGCTGGACGACGAAGGCCGACGGCCGGTGGAGGAGCACTACCGACAGCTGCTGGAAAAGGGCAAGGACAGCCACTGCGCAGGCAACGGCGCCGTGCGCTTGCGGGCTGAAACAGGTCAAACACGCTGGCTGGAGCTGAGCGCCGTGTGCGTGGAGTGGGAACACCAGCTCGGGCTGCTGGTGTTCCTGAACGACGTGACACGCTGCGCGGAGCTGGAGCGCAAGGTCACCGGGCGCGCGGCGGGCGAGGCCTGAGCCGCAGCAACGCCGCAGGGTTCAGGCGCCGTCGGTCTTCGGGCCGGCCACGGGCACCCACACACGGAACCGCGTGCCCTTGCCCGGCGCCGAATCGAGTTCGATGTGACCGTTGTGCTTCTTGACGATGGAGAACGACAGCGACAGGCCCAAACCCGTGCCCTGCCCCACCGGCTTGGTGGTGAAGAAGGGCTCAAAGATGCGACGTTGCACCTCGGGCGGCATGCCGCTGCCGTTGTCCTGCACCTCCACCCAAGCGTAGGCACCACCGCACACCGTTTCGGCACCGGTACGCAAGGTGATGACGCCCTCGCGCTCGATGGCGTGCGCAGCGTTCACGATCAGGTTCATGAACACCTGGTTCAGTTGCCCGGCCAGGCAGCGAACCGGCGGCAAGGTGCCGTACTCGCGCACGATCTGCGCCTTGTACTTGACCTCGTTCATCACCACGTTCAGCGTGCTTTCCAAGCCGGCGTTGAGGTCGGCGTCTTGCCACTCGGCGTGGTCCACGCGGCTGAAGTCCTTCAGGTCTTGGACGATCTTCTTGACGCGGTTCAGCCCGTCTTCGCTTTCTTTCAGCAGCACCGGCAGGTCCTCGGCCACGTACTCGATGTCGGCAGCACGGCGCAACGGCTCCAGAGCGGCCTTGTCCAGGCCTGATTCGTAACCCTGCAGCAGCGTCAGCATGCCCTCCACGTAGCGACGCATGGAGCCCAAGTTGCTGTTAACGAAGCCAATCGGGTTGTTGATCTCGTGGGCGACGCCTGCCGCCAACTGGCCAATGGAGGCCATCTTTTCTGACTGCAGCAGCTGGCCTTGGGCTTCCGCCAGGCGGTCGTTGGTTTCCTTCAGCGCGCGGAAGTTCTCCACCAGCTCGCGCTGGGCGCGCATGACATCGGAGCGGTCCTGCAGCAGCCACCACACGCGCGGTCGCCCGTCCACCGACTCGACGACGTAAGCGATCAGCTGCACCCACAGGCTTTCGCCACCCAGGGTGCGCATGCGCGCCTCATGGCTGAAAGGCTGCCCGAGCTGCAACTGCGCGTGCGCCAATCGGAAAAAGTCGCTGTATTCCTCGTCGCTGAAGAACAGCTCGCGGCTGCGCAAGCCTGCGGACTGTCCATCGGGGATGTCGAACATCCGGGCAAACATGCGGTTATGGCGCCCCACACGGCTGCCCTCACTGGCAGCAATGCCCACCGGCGCGTTCTCCATGAAGGCGTCGAGGTCGTGGTTGGAGATCAACAGCTCCGCCGTGCGCGAGGCCACGGTCTCCTCCAACTCATTGCGGTGCCGGCGCAGCGCTTCTTCGGCCTCGCGTCGGTCACTGACGTCCTGCAGGGTTTGGATGGCGCCCACCACGCGCCCCTCGCTGTCAAGCAAAGGCGCGGCCGTGGCATGGATCCAGCGACCGAGCAGCGGCAGAAAAGCCTCAACCTCCCAGGCCTGATGGGTCAAGGGCGAGGCCTTGAGGGCTTCGCCGTAGAGCGCCACACCGCGCGTTTCCGCCAAGCCATCCACCACCAGATCGGCGAGCAGCGGGCGCGACTCAGGGAAAAACGCCCGCCAGCTCTCCACACCGCCCACCATTTCGTAACCCGGCACCTTGGTCAAGCGCGCACAGGCCGCGTTCCAGTGCGTGACGCGGTGGTTGCCGTCCATCACGAAAGTGGCCACCGGGTCGTTCTCAACGATCTGGTGGAGCATCTGGCTCACGTCCATCAAGCTTTGCTGCACAAAGTGCATGTCGCTCAGGTCTTGGGCGGTCATCAGCACCAACACGCCCTCGTCCTCCACCAGGCGCCGCGCCGTCATCTCCAACGTGCGGCTGGCGCCACTGCCGGTGGTGATGCGCAACTCCAGTACCGGCAACTCTTCGCCGCTTTCCAAAGCCTTCAGCCCGTAGGCCCGCAAGCCCACGCGTTGGTCGGCATCGGCCCAGGCGTCAAACGGCATGGCTTGCAACTCGGCCAAGCTGTAGCCCAACAATCGCTGCATGGCGGCATTGGCCAACAGCACGTGCTCGCCTGCGTGCACCAGGGTTGGGGCGCTTACAGCCTCGAGTACGCGCGCGCAGCGGGCCAACCCGATGGGCATGGCCGTGGGGGTGGCTGGGGTGATGGGCCGAATGGGCCAGGGGTGGATGACGGCTTCCATGGTCATGGCACCAGCACGTAAGCGCCGTCCTGATCGAACTCGACGTGCGTCAAGCCCGGCTCCAGGCGCTCCAGGCGTCGGCGCTCAACCTCCTGAGGGCTGAGCTCGCCGCGTTGGAAGCGCACCTGCTCCACCACCTCGATCTCCTCGCAGGCCTGTTGGTACTGCCGCAAGCCCGCTTCCACCGCCTCCACCAACACCGCTTCGGTCCAGGGCTTGGCCAGAAAGCGGTGCACCTGGGCCGCGTTGATGGCGTTGGCCAGGCCCTCTTGGTCCACCTGTCCCGACAACATGATCCGGGTGCAATGCGGCTGGGTATTGCGCATGCAGGCCAGCACCTCCACCCCCGTGACCTTGGGCATGCGGTAGTCGGAGATCAGCACGCCATACGCCCGCTCGCCGATGCGCGCCATCGCCCGCACGGGGTCGTTTTCAATGTCGAGCGCGATGCAGCGCGGGTCATCTTTGAAGTGGTAGCGGAGTTGCCGCCCCAGCGCGCTCAGGATGTGAGGCTCGTCGTCCACCAGCAGCAATCGAAGGGGGAGGCTCATGGCGGGCTCCTTCACACAATGGTCTCGGGCTCAGCCGCACTCGCAGCCGGCTGCGCAGCCATGTCACCCTGAACCTTCACGTGCAGGGTGAGCTTGCTGCCCTCCCGCCGCACGTAGTCGTGAATCTGGCGCACCACGCGAGGGTCGAAGCGAAACCCGGCTGCCAGCAGCAAACTGCCCTTGGGGCTCAACAAATCCCGCGCCAACACCATGCCGGCCCGCAGCTCCGACGCGTCAATCAATCGGTCGTTGGCGCGACTGGCCTCACGGTTCAACACCGCCTTGAAGGCCTGCACCACAGCATCGCTGTAGTGTGTGCCGGCGAAGCCCATCACGGTTTGCGCGGCTTCCTTCTCGGTGGGCCGCCGCAGGCTCAAGCGCCCATCCACCAGGGCTTGGTACTCGGACGCCAAGGCCAACACCTGTGCGGCAACAGGCAACTCTTCCCCGGCCAATCCATCGGGGTAGCCATTGCCGTCGAAGCGCTCTTGCTGCAGACGCACCAAGCGCGCCACGCGCTGCAGTTCGGCCAAGGGCATGAGGGTGGACTCGGCTGCCAGCGCGTGCTTGCGGTAGCGCACTTGCTCCTCGCTCGTCAGGGCCGAGAAGGGCTTGTTCAGCAAGGCATCGGGCAAGCTGAATTTGCCGATCTCGTGCAGCAGGCCCGCTACATAGACGTCCTGTATGTCTCGCGCCGGTAGCTTCATCATCTCGGCGATGGAACGGGCCAACTGCGCAACTTGACGGCTGTAGCCCGCAGCGCCGCTTTGGCGGAGCTCCAGCAAGCCAGCAAACACATCCATCGACAGTAGGAAGTTCTGCTCCAGCTGCGCATAAGCCTGCTCCAGCATGCCGTTGATCTGCTCGATCTCCGCCGTGCGCGCCTTCACACGGGCTTCCAGGTTGGCGTTGGCCGCGGCCAGCTGCGCGTTCTGAGCCTGCGCCAATTCGGTCAACCGGAGGTTCTCTTGCTCAAGGCGCCGGCGCGATAAGCCCTCGCGCACCGCCAGCAGCAGATCTTGGTCGTCCCACGGCTTGGCGATGTAGCGGTGGATCTCACCGCGGTTGATGGCGGCGATGGTCGAGTTCATGTCCGCATAGCCCGTGAGCAGCATGCGCTGCACTTTGGGCCAGCGCAGCCGCACTTGCTCCAAAAACTGCGCGCCATCCATCTGCGGCATGCGCATGTCGGAGACCACCAAGTCGACTTCCTCCTTGGCCAGCAGCTCCAAGCCGGCAGCGCCGCTCTCGGCCATCAGGATTCGGTAGCCCAGTGGGCGCAAGAGGCGCCGCAAGGCGCTGAGGATGGGGGCCTCGTCGTCAACAAACAGTACGCAACCGGGGCTCTCCCCGGCGACGTCCTGGGACGGTGTGAGCAGGTCACTCATGGCGTACTCCCGCAGCCGGGCTTCGCACAGGTCGTGAGAGAAGGTGTCCCGGCTGAGCACAAGATTGCGCCCAAAACCTTCGCAGCAACACAAATGAATGTCGAACCTTCGTGACCTTGTTCGCGCGATAGCAAATTTGTGTTCACCCCTGCCATCAGGCAGAAGCCGCCAGGGCGCCGAGGTCGGGGCTCAGGACACCCCGCCTAGCGCGCGTTTGGGCCACATTTGCACGAAATCCCCGATGGCTGGTGCCGACTCATGTGGGTAACGATGCGGTCTCACGCTTGCCAGATGTACCGTGCAAGGGCTTGCAGTCAGCCGAAGGGTGAATCGGCCAAGCCCAGGGAGATCAACAGGAAGTTTTCGCCAACGGAGCGAACCATGAACGTGGTGGTGTGTGACGACGATGCCGTCTCCAGGATGGCCGTGGTGGACTTGGTCAGCAGCATCGAAGGCCTGACCGCGATCGAAGCGCAAGACGCCGAGGAGGCCTGGACGGCCCTGCTGGATTCGGCACCGCTGCTGTGCATTTCGGATCTGCAAATGCCGGGCATGACGGGCATCGACCTGATGCGACGCGCCAAGCGGCACCGTCACCTGGCCAAGCTGCCGTTTGTGGTGATTTCCTCGGCCGCGGACCGCACCAACGTGGTCGACGCGATCCAACTCGGGGCCGTGCACTACATCCTCAAACCCTTCGACTTTCAGCAGGCGCGTGAGCAACTCGAGCGGGTGTTGCAGCAGGTTTGGTCACAGTCGGTTGAAGATCCCGAAGCCACGCAGAAGCGCCTGAACCTGACGCCCGAACGTTTGGGCCGCTACTACAAGGCCTTCTCGGCACAACTGCAGCAAGCCGAGGCGCGCAGCGCCGCACTCAGCACCCAGTTGGGGCAAGCGCAGCTGATGGACCAATTGCCCACCCTGGCCACAGCCTGCGTCACGCTGGGCCTCTGGCGCGGCGAGGCGATCTTGAAGGTCTTGGCCGACCCGCAGCTCCCACCCGAGCCAGGCCAGGGATTGGCCACCTTGATCGCCATCCAGCGCATGGTTCAGCGCCAGGAGGCGCGGCTGGCCGCGCCATGACGGCGCTGACCAAGCCGGTCGACACCAGCAACACCGGCGCCCTGCTGGACCGATTGGCCAGCATCGGCCTGACCCTGACAGGCACCTTGGACTTGGAAGGCGTGTTCAAGGCGCTGCGAGCCCAGTCGGCAGCCTTGCTGGACGCCTCCACCTTCATGCTGTGGTGGCGCGAGGACGACAGCCCGACCCTGGTGCTGCGGCTGGGCGATGAATTGGGCAAGCCGCTGCCCCCAGAGCGTGTGAGCCTGGACGACCCCGAGGCCAACGTCGCCCGCTGCGCGCGCGAGCGCACCGATGTGGTGATGAACCTGAAGGCTGGCGAAGCCAGCAGTCAGCACATTGACGGCACCGAGGTGATGCTGTCGGCCCTGTTCGGTGCCCTGGTGGTGGACGACCGCGTGATGGGCGTGCTGTCGGTGCAATCGCCGCGCGAGAACGCTTACGGCGACACGCAGCGGCACATCTTCCGCACCTTGTGCACTTTCGGGGCGATCGGCATCAACAACGCCGACGCTTACCGCAAGCTGGCCGACACCCGCGAAGCCTTGGCCTCCTTGCACGACCGCTACCGTGACGTGATTGAGCACGTGTCCGAGGCCATCTGCATTTACCAAGACGGACGCATCGTGCTGGCCAACACCAAGGCCTGCCAGCTCACGGGCTACGCGCACGACGAGTTGCTGGGCAAAACCTTCGAGGCCACGACCTACGCCGACGACGTGGAGGCCACGGCCGCGTGGATCCGCGCGCACTTCAAGCGCCAGCCCGTGGCCCGCTACCACCGGCTGCGGGTACGCCGCTTTGATGGTGCGCCGGTGTGGACCGAAGCCAGCATGGCCGTGGTCACCTGGAACGGTCGCATCGCCGCACTGGCGGTGTTTGCCGACCTCACCGAACGCCTGGCCACCGAGCAGGCCATGCGCCGCTCCGAAGAGCGCTACCGCACCTTGGTGACCCATGCCACTGACGGCATCTTGGTGGTGCAAGACAACGCCGTGGTGTTCGCCAACCCACGCGCCGAGGCCATTGCCGGTGGCCCGCTGACGGGCGAACACGCCATCGACTTCTTCGACCGCGTGCACCGCAATGACCGGCCCCTTGTGCTGGAGCGGTTCCAGCAACTGCTGGCGGGTGGCCTGGGCCACCTGCACGCCGAACGCGAAGCCTTTCGCCTGATCGATGCCCAAGGCCAGCTGCGTTGGCTGGAGGTGTCGGCCGTCTGCATCGAGTGGGAACGCAGGCCTGCCGCCTTGGCCTTCGTGGTCGATGTCACCGAGCGCTGGAAGTTGGAGCAGCAAGTGAAGACCAACTTGGCGGAAGCCAAGCGCGCGCAGGTGGTGTTGGACAACGTGGCCGAGGCCATCGTGGTCAGCGTGGAAGACCGCATCGTCTTCTCCAACCCCAGCGCCCAGCGTCTGCTGCAAGGCGATAACGAAACCCTGGGCCAGCGCTCCATCTTCAAGCGCATCCACCCCGACGATCACCAGACCGTGCTGCAGCAATACCGCCAGCGCCGCAATGGCGAACGGGAGGTGTACGGGTTCGAGATTCGCCTCGTGGCGCCGGACGGCACCT
This sequence comes from uncultured Burkholderiaceae bacterium, assembly GCA_964485225.1. Classification (GTDB taxonomy): domain Bacteria; phylum Pseudomonadota; class Gammaproteobacteria; order Burkholderiales; family Burkholderiaceae_C; genus Inhella. The sequence continues at coordinate 4,996 of CAZAIR010000030.1, read as the reverse complement.
TGACCTGGGTGGACCTGCGCGGCGTACCCATCGAATGGGACGGCCAAGCCGCCAGCCTCGCCTTGATCAACGACGTGACCGAGCGCCGACGGCTGGAGCAAAGCGTGCGCCAGTCGCTTCAGAAAGCGGTGCAAGCCAAGGAAGCCGCCGACGCAGCCAGCCGCGCGAAAAGCGAGTTCCTGGCCATGATGAGCCACGAAATCCGGACACCGATCGCCGGGGTCATCGGCATGCAGTCGTTCGCCCTGCGCGACACCAGTTTGTCCGCCAAGACCCGCCACCAACTGGAGTTGGCCCACAACAACGCACAAGCCCTGCTGACCCTGCTCAACGACGTGCTCGACCTGTCCAAGATCGAAGCTGGCAAGCTCGATGTCGAATCCATCGACTTCAACCTGCACAGCCTGCTGGACGACGTCATTTCGCTGTTGGGTGAGCGGGCGGCCAGCAAGAGCATCAGCCTGCACATGCACATTGACCCCGGTGTGCCCGTGCATGTTCGAGGCGACCCCACCCGCCTGCGCCAAGTGCTGGTCAACCTGCTGGGCAATGCGGTGAAGTTCACCGAGGAGGGCTCGGTCACGCTGCACGTGCACCACAAGGCCCGTGTGGGCTCGCGCACCCGGCTCGACTTCGAGGTGCGTGACACCGGCATCGGCATGGACGACGACGCCTTGGCGCGCCTGTTCCAGAAATTCGAACAAGCTGACAACTCCACCACGCGGCGCTACGGCGGCACCGGCCTGGGGCTGGCCATCACCCGGCAGCTCGTCGGCCTGATGGGTGGCAACGTCAGCGTCGACAGCATGCGCGGCCGAGGCAGCACCTTCCACGTTCACCTGACCCTGCCCGATGGGGTCGCCCCCATCCGGCCCCACGACGGCCGGCGTCAACCGCACGACGCCTGCTTGCGCGTGCTGTGCGCTGAGGACTTCCCCACCAACCAACTCATCATCCGCACGCTGCTCGAAGACGGTGGTCACGAGGTGGAAGTCGTTGACAACGGGCTGCTGGCCCTGCAAGCCCTGCATGAACGTCGGTTCGACTTGGTGCTGATGGACGGCCGCATGCCCGAAATGGACGGCAGCACCGCCACACGTTGGATCCGCCGTGGCGGCCCGCCCGAAGCCCCTATCGCGCAGCGCGACATCCCCATCGTGGCCCTCACCGCCAACGCCAGCGAGGAAGACCGCCAGCGCTACCTGAGCTGCGGTATGGACGACTTCATCGCCAAACCCATCAACGAAGGGGTCCTGCACGACACCCTGGCCCGCGTCATCACCACCTTGCGTGCGCGCGGCGCCACCCTGGCCCCAGCGCGCAGCGCCCCGAGCGTGGCCGACCTGGATGCCATGTTCGGCTTGCAAGCTGACGCGCCGCCGGTCCCCCACACGCCCACCCAGCAGGCCGCCCCAGCGTCTTCAACCGCGACGCCGTTGCCCGAACGCTTGCGCTTGGCCTATGCCCGTGACCTACCCCAACGCTTGGCCCACCTGACCCAAGCCTTGCAGGCCCGGGATACCGAGGCCGCCTCCATGGGCTTGCACGGCCTCAAGGGCAGCACCGGCTTCCTGGCGCCCGATGGCGAAGCTCATGCCCTGTGCAGCAGCCTAGAGCAAGCCACGCTCCGCGGCGACTGGAGCCGCGCTGACGCCGATTGGCCGACCCTGCAGGCCGCCTTGCTGGCACTGGCCGAAACCGCCTGAGGCGCCTGCCGCGTCAGCGGCCCGCTCCGTTAAGCGAGCAGCCAGCGGTGCACCCCACGCGCGAGCCTCGCCAAGCCCCAGCCCACCACGCCCCCCATCAACAGCAGCACCCACCAAGCCGGGTCGCCATCCGCCGTCAACACGCGGCCACGCCAAGCCCATGCGAGCGCGGCGCCACTGCCCAGCGCCGTCAGCACCGCAGCGGCGTGCTGACCCACACGGTGCACCAGCAGCGCGTAGCCCAGGCAAGCCCACAAAACCAAGCCCCAAGGCCCCCACAGCACGGTGGCTATCACGGCCGTGCCACCCAGCACCTGCAAGCGCGTGCGGCGCACGCCCTCCAGCAGCGACGGGCGCTCAGCGTCCCCCACCACCAGGGTCTGCACAGCCTCCCGGCTGGCAGCGCGGCTGCGGGCGTCCAGTGGCACAGGCGCGAGTGAAGTCACTGCTGGGGCCAAGATCGCCCCGTCCAGCCAAGGCAGCAATGCGGGCAAGCTGGGCGCCAGCACCGGGTGCGTGCACTGCGGGCAGCGGGTTTGGCGAATGGGGTCCAACGCAGCACCACAGCCATGGCATGCCCAGCTTCGTTGTGGTGCGGTTGCATCGGGCTGCGCGGCCGACTGCACACCAACGGCCTCGGCCATGCGCGGCCAATCCACCACGATGACCGCCGTACCGCAGTGGCCACACGCATCGGCTTGGCCATCCTGCGGCGCGCCACAGCCCAAGCATTCAAAGGTGGTCTGCTCCTGCGCCAAGGTCGCGCGCTCTTCCGGCAACAAGCGACGGAACAAGCCGCGCGAAGCCAACAAGGACGCATGCCCTTGCGCCCGCCCGTGCCCATCTGGGCAGGCTTTCATGGGAAATGCGCCGTGGCGAGTCAGGTCCTGCTGCGCGGCCAAGTTCACGGCGCAATGCGGGCAGCGCATTGCGCCCAAGGCCACCGGCGCCGGCTCCGCATGGGCACCTTCCGCCAAATGCCGCAACAGCGCCCGCCAGCCCTCGGGGCTGAGCCGCATCAACTCGCGCGCATCGAACCAAGCCAGGCGGCAAGCGGCGCAATCATCCAACTCCAAGCGCTGGCCGTAATGCGCCTCCAAGGCCAACACGGCCATGGGCGCTTGGCAACGCGGGCAGGCCACGGCGGGTGGAGCGAGCAGCGAGGCAGACATGCAGCCATTGTGCGCAAGCCGCACGGCTAGCATCAGCGCCCCTCTCGCCGCCTCTGTGACCGATGCCCGTTACCGCCTCACGCCCGCTGCGCCGCCTGGGCTTGTGCCTGACGCTGGCCTTGTTGTGTGGGGCGGGCGTGTGGTGGTGGGCACCTACCCCCGCGCCAGCGCTGCAACCCGCAGCGCCCGCCACATGGCCCAACGCGGCGCCGGCAAAACTGACGGCCACGACTGGGGCTAGCAATCCATGGGATCTGCTGGCCGCAGCCGAGCGAACCGCTGACATCGCGATGCCGTCGCTGCCCAAGGTCAAACCCAGCATGAGCGAGGCCGATTGGCAGGCCTTCGACAAGCAATGGTGCGTGGCGATGCAGCCGGTACGCGGCGCCGTGCAGGCCAACCAGCCCGTGCCGCTGTCGCTGGCGGCGTGGGCAACGCCCTCCGAAGCAGAGCAGCGGCGGATCGCTAGCGAATTGGCCCAGCGCACAGCCAAGATCCTGCTCAGCCGCCCAGACACCCGCAGCCGCGCTGTGGGCCTCTGGTGGCTGGGCAAGTTCAACCCTGAATCAACCCCGACGCCCACCAGCCACTTGCAGCTGATGGCCCTGGCCGAATCGACCCGAGACCCCTTGGCGGCGGCCTTGGCTGCGCAATCGGTGCAAGAGTCCACGCTGCGGCGGCGGGCCGTGGCGCTGTGGCAAGCGCTCGAACCCGGCAATCTGGCGCCGCTGCTGTTGGCCCAGGATGACGACAAGCTATCGCTCGACACCTTGCTGGCGCGCGCAGCCAACGCCACGTCGAACCGCAAGTGGCACAAAGAAGCCTTCAAAACCCTCCATGAGGTGGCGCCCCCCACAGCCGGCGGCTACGCCGAGTTGCTCCAAGAGGTCAGCGCCGTCGGGGTGCACGCTGCCCAGGCCGTTCAGCTGCACATGGTGGCGCAACCCTGCAGACAGCCCGCATCACCCGAACGCGCGGCTAAGTGCGCGCAAGCCGCTCAGCGCATTTGGGAGTTGGAGCCTGACAGCACCGTCGATGCCCTGCTGGCGGTGAGCATGGTGCGAGCCCAGCCGACACTGCACCCGCAATGGGCCGATCGCGCTCGCACAGTGGAGGCCGCGATGGCATCACAAAGGGCGATAGCTGCCATCGTCGACGGCCTAGTGCGGCGCACGGCCTGTTTGTCCGACCCGGCAAGCCAAGGCTTTATGGTCGACCGCTTGACGCAAGGCGAGTGGCACCACACGCAAGCGCAACTGCCCACAGACCCTGCTGCCTTGGCCGGGCTGGTGGCGCAATACCGCTCGACGCGAGGCGGCCGCGGCTTGCTGGATCCCACACCACTTCCCAAGCCTCACCCGGCAAGCCCACGCTGATTCACCAAGCCGCGCTGTCCACCCGGTAAAAGCCCGCCAGCTCGGCAAACAGGGCCGGGTGTTGGGTGGCCAACTCCGCACCGCGCTCGAAGAACACCTCGCTGGCCACCGCGAAGAACTCGGCCGGCTCGGTGGCGGCATAAGCGTCCAGCAGGCCTTCCGGCTCCCCCTCGGCCAAGCGCTGGCGCAACGCGTCGAACTCGGCCTGCATCACGCGGCTCCAGCGCTGCCGGTCAGTGCGCGTAGGCAATGGCGGCGCCCCGTTGGCTTGGCCCTTGACTTGGTCCAGCTGGTGCGCGAACTCGTGCACCACCACGTTGCGGCCATCGGAGGGCAGCGCAGCGCCGTGCACCACATCGGCCCAGGACAAGATGACCTGCCCCTCGCCCCAGCTCTCGCCCAGCAGCGCGCGGCGCTGGTCTTGCACCACACCGCCTGCGGCGTTGAAGGGGCGGTCCACCACAAAGGCCCCCGGGTACAGCAGCACCTGCGTGAGCTTGGGGTAGTAGCCGCGGGTGTGCCCTAGCAGCGGCAAACACGCCTGCGCGGCCACGGTCACGCGCATCTCTTCCGTCACCACCAAGCCCGCGCAGCCGATGAAGCGCTTCTCGGCCAGGAACACCTGCATCAGGCCCTTGAGGCGCAACTGCAAGTCAGCCGGCAGCCGGGCCACCAGCGGCACCCGCCGCCGCAGCACACGCCGCCACGCCAGCGGAAACGGCTGCTGACGCAAGCGCCAGCG
>CAZAIR010000029.1:0-17245 GCA_964485225.1 uncultured Burkholderiaceae bacterium | reverse complement strand
GGGCGCCGAGGGCTTGTACGCCCTGATGGCCGACACCGATGGCATCGATGGTCGCGGCCCGCAGGCGGGTGCCTGGTTCGGCCCCGGAACCTGGGCGCAGGCCGTGGAGGCCGGGCTGTCGCTACCGGCCGCCTTGGCTGCACACGATGCCGGTGGCTTTTTCCAGCGCATCGGTCACACCCTGACGACCGGCCCCACTGGCACGAACGTGAACGATTTCCGGGCGCTGCTGCTGGCCTGACAAAGGCTGACACCTCTGCGGGCGCGCCGTTTTTAAACTGCCAGCCAGCGGGAGGAGTGACATGAAAAACTGGATTGCATCAGCGCTGGCGGCCGCCAGCCTGCTGGGCGGCGCACATGCGCAAGCCGACAGCGACCCGCGCTTGGCCGCCATGCTGGCGGTTCACCGTCAAGATTTGATGAGCGCAGCAATGGTGCAGTACTGCCAAGCCCATGCGCCGGAACAGGCGGCTGCCCTGAGGGCCAGTTGGCTGGCTTGGCGCGAGCGCCAAGCCCTGGACACGGTGGCCATGCGGCTGCAGCGCTGGGCGCCTCAAGCCTTGGGCGGCCTGAACGCCACACAGTTGGGGCGCCTGCAAGCCCGCATGGAGCGCGCCGGTCCGCCGGCCGCGCTGTGCGCCGCCCTGCAAGCCGGGTGGTCAGGGAACGGTACAGATTTGCGCAGCCGCTACCCACAAGCCTTCACGCCCGAGCCGAACCCGACCGACCCGGTCGTGATGATGGCCGCGCCCTAGCGGACAGCGCGATTCAGTAAGCGCGCTGGCGCAGCAAAGGACTGACACGGTAGCGCTCGCTGCGCGTGTGGGCCCACAAGCGATCCAACAAAACCACCAGCGGCGACGCCCCCAGCTGCGCGAGCCACTCGAACGGGCCCGCTGGGTAGTTCACCCCGAGCTTCATGGCCGTGTCGGCCGCCGCTTCGGTGCACACGCCCTGCCACACGGCGTCGGCAGCCTCATTGACCAGCATCGCCAGCGTGCGCGCCACCACCAAACCGGGGGTGTCGCGCAGCGGCTGGGCTTGCCAGCCACCGACCGCGAGTGCATCAGCCGCCAGTTGTCGCAGGGCCTGCGGCGCATCGGGGGCGAACGCCACGGCCAGGGTGTGGCCGGCGCCGGGCTGCGCCCAGTCCAGCACAGCCAGCGTGCCGGGCTGGCCATCGCGTCGTCGGGCTGCCGCCAGCTCAGCGGCACAGCGGCCATCGGTCAGCACCAGGTCGAGGGCGCCGCCGCTCACCCGCAAGCCAGTCCAACCGGCCTCTGGCGCTCGGGCCACGCCCGGCAAACGCTGCGCCATCACATCCAACACCGGGTGGCTACCGCACAGCACCAAAGCAGGTGCCTGCTGCGGGGGCGGCGGGGGTTCGGTGCGCTCGGGCGTGCCGACGTAAAAGCCTTTGCCAACTTTGCGGCCCAGGCGACCGCCGTCGACCAGGGCTTGCTGCACGAGGCTGGGCTGGTAGCGGCGGTCGCCGTAGTTGGCCTCCCAGACGGAGCGGGTCACCAGGCTGTTGGTGTCGTGGCCGATGAGGTCCATCAGCTCACACGGGCCCATGCGAAAGCCAGCGCCGCGCAGGCAGGCATCGAGCTCGGCCGGGCTGGCGCTTTGCTCTTGCAACAGGGCCAAGGTCTCGGCGTAGTAAGGGCGCGCAATGCGGTTCACGATGAAGCCCGGCGTGCTGGCCGCGTGCACCGGGGCTTTGCCCCAGGCCAGGGCCAGGGCCTCGGTGGCCTGGGCCACAGCGGCGCTGGTTTCGGCGCCGCTGACCACCTCCACCAGCTTCATCAACGGCACCGGGTTGAAGAAGTGCATGCCAACCAGGCGTTCTGGGTGGCGCAGGCCATTGCCCAAAGCGGTGATGCTGATGGACGAGGTGTTGGACGCCAGGATGGCCGCCGGGGGCAGCAGGGCGTCGAGCTCGCGCAGCAAGGCTTGCTTGGGCGCCAGTTGCTCAACGATGGCCTCGATCACACAGCCGCAGCCAGCCAAATCCACCGGAGCAGCAGCCACCTGCAAGCGTGCGCTGGCCACGGCCGCGGCGCCGGCGGGCAGCTTGCCCTTGGCCTCCAGGCCCACCAGGGTGTGGCTCAGTTGCTCGACGGCCTGCTGAGCGGCACCGGGCCGGGCATCGAGCAGTTGCACCGGGTGGCCGGCCAGCGCCGCCACCTGGGCAATGCCGATGCCCATCACGCCGGCGCCGACGATGCCAATCTCGATCACAGGGCTGGTCATGGCTGGGGCGCCCAGGGGGCGATCTGTTTGTTGACAAAGGCCTCGAAGCCGGCGCGGGCCTCGGGCGTGGTGCGCACGCGCGCGATGGTGCGGGCGGTGAGCGCTTGCACGCTCGCGCTGGTGTCGCCCGGGGTGAGCTGGGCGAACAGCGCCTTGATCTCGGCCTGCGCGCCGGGGGCGCTGGCCAGCAGTTCGTTCACGCAGGCGTTCACGGCGGCGTCCAGCTCATCGGTCGGCACCACCTGCTGCACCAGGCCCAAGGCCAGGGCTTCGGCGGCGGGGATGCGGTGCGCCATCAGCGCCAAACGCTGCGCCTGGCGCGAACCCACGGCGCGCAGCAGGTAGGGGCCGATGACGGCGGGCAGGATGCCAAAGCGCGCTTCGCTGACGGCGAACTGCGTGCCCTCCGCGGCGATGGCGATGTCGCACGCGCAGGCCAGGCCCACGCCGCCGCCCAAGGCCAGGCCGTGCACGCGGGCCACCGTGGGTTTGCTGCAGTGGGCCAGCGCGGCCAGCATGGCGGCGAAGCGGGTGGCGTCGGTTTGGTTGTCGGCTTCTGAAGCCGCGGCGGCCCGGCGCATCCAGCCGATGTCGGCCCCGGCGCTGAAGGCCTTGCCGGCACCGGCCAGCACCAGCACGCGCACGGCGGGGTCTCGTTCAGCCTGCAGCACCGCGGCGTGCAGGGCGTCGATCAAGGCCTCGTCAAAGGCGTTGTAGCGCTCGGGGCGGGCCATCGTCAGGGTGGCCACGCCGCGGGCGTCGGTGGAGAGGGTCAGGGTGTCCATGCCGCAGTTTCCCGCACAGGCGCTGGTGCGCCATCAACCAGTGGTCGGCGTCGCTGTCCGTTCGTCGCCGGCCGTCCCCGTTCGTCGCAGGCGGCTGTTGCCATGGCCAAAGCCTGCGCAGGATGCCGACTTTCGTTGATCAGGAGGTGGCATGGCAGCAGGGTTGGTGGCGCAGAGCTTGCGCAAAAGCTATGGGCAGCGGCTGGCGGTGGATGGCGTGTCGCTGTCGGTGCAGCCGGGCGAGTTGCTGGGCTTGCTGGGGCCAAACGGCGCGGGCAAGTCCAGCACCATCGCCATGCTGAGTGGCTTGGCGGCGCCCGATGCGGGCACGGTCAGCGTGGACGGCCTGTCGCTGCCGCGCGCGGGCGCGGCGTTCCAGCGCCGCATTGGCTTGGTGCCGCAGGAGATCGCATTGTTCGAAGCCCTGTCGGCCCAGGCCAATGTGGCCTTGTTTGGCGCGCTGTATGGCCTGAGCCGCGCGGCGCTCGAAACGCGCACCGCCGAGGTGCTGGCGCAGGTGGGCTTGAGCGAGCGTGCGGCCGATACCGTGGCGGGCTTCAGCGGCGGCATGAAGCGGCGGCTGAACATCGCCTGCGCGCTGGTGCACGACCCCGCTGTACTGCTGCTGGACGAACCCACCGCGGGCGTGGACCCGCAAAGCCGCAACGCCATCTTCGACACGCTGGAAGCGCTGAAGGCGGCCGGCAAGGCGCTGGTCTACACCACCCACTACATGGAGGAGGTGGAGCGCCTGGCCGACCGCATCGTGATCGTGGACCACGGCCGCGTGGTGGCCAGTGGCACCTTGGCCGAACTGCTGGCCCAGCTGCCCGCCGCGCAAACGCTGCAGCTGACGGTGGACGGCACGCCCGCACCGAACACGCTGGAGGCCCTGCCCGGCGTGCGCAGCATGCGCGCCCAAGCCGGCCAGCTGCAACTGGGGGTGGCGGACCTCACGCAAACCACCCCGGCCGTGCTGCACGCGCTGCAAGCACAAGGGCTGCACGTGCAACACCTGAGCAGCGGCCGCGCCACGCTGGAAGACGTGTTCCTGAGCCTGACCGGCCGCCAACTGCGCGACTGAAACCCCAACGAGAGAACCCACCATGCAAGCCTTCAACACCTTGGTGCACAAAGACCTGCTGCTGTTCCTGAAAGACCGACGCGCCCTGCTGATGAACCTGCTGGCGCCGATCCTCATCGCCGCCTTCTTTGGCTACATCTTTGGCGGCAGCGGCACGCCGGCCAAGCCCACACCCATCGGCGTGGCCGTGACCGACCTGGACGGCAGCGCCCTGAGCCAGCGCGTGGTGACCGGCCTGCAAACCGATGCCGGCCTGGCCGTGCAGGTGCTGGACGCCGAGACCGCCACCACCCTGGTGCGCCAAGGCAAGTTGCGCGCCGCCGTGCAGCTGCCAGCTGGCTTTGGCGCCCAAGCCGGGCGCGCGCTGTTCGGGGCGGGGCCCGCGCCCGAGTTGGTGCTGGTGCACGACCCCTCGCAAAGCGCCACGCTGGCCCTGGTGCGCGGCCTGCTCACCCAGCACGTGATGCAGGCGGTTAGCCAAGCCGCCTTTGCAGGCGACGGGACCAGCTTGCGCGACCTGCAGCAGCAAGTGACCGCCACTACCACCCTGCCCGCCGCCCAGCGCGAGGCGTTGCTGCGCTTGCTGGACAACGCGGCCCAGTTACAGGCCCTGGAGGGCGCAGCTTCTTCAGCCTCGTCCGCGCCCAGCAGCGGCCTGCGCCAACCCTTCACTCTGCGTTTGGTGGAGGGCACTCCCACCCCCAAACACAGCCCCAAGCAGGGCTACAACGCCTACGCCCATTCCTTTGCCGGCATGGGCGTGCAGTTCCTCTTGATGCTGGGCGTGGAGATGGGCGTGGCCCTGCTGTTGCTGCGCCGCAGCGATGTGTGGAAGCGCCTGCGCGTGGCGCCGCTGTCGCCCGCCGTGCTGCTGGGCAGCCGCACCGCCAGCACGGGGTTGATCGCGTTCGGCTTGTTCGCCGCCATCCTGGGCGCCGGCATGCTGGCCTTCGGGGTGCGCGTGCACGGCAGCTGGCTGGGCTTGGTGGCCTTGCTGGCCGCCTTCTCGGTGATGACCGCCAGCTTCGGGCTGATGGTGGCCGCCTTGGGCCGCACGCCCGAGGCCACGCGCGGCTTGGCCATCTTGGCCACGCTGCTGATGGTGATGCTGGGCGGCGCCTGGGTGCCGTCGTTCCTGTTCCCGGCCTGGCTGCAAAGCGTGACGCTGTGGATCCCCACGCGCTGGGCGGTGGACGGGCTGGACGCCATGACCTGGCGCGGCCTGGGGTTGGACGCCGCGCTGGCCCCGGTGGCCGTGCTGCTGGCCTTCAGCGCGCTGTTTGCGCTGGTGGCGGTGTGGCGTTTTCGCTGGGATGAGGGCCGCTAGGACCAGGCCACACCGTAGCCCGGCGGGCGGGGCCAGGTGCGCTGGGTGGGCGTCTGCGTCGAGGTGCCGGGCTGCCGCTGCCAGCGCCACGCCACCATCCACCCCGCATGGCCCACCGCCAGCGCACAGCCGGGCGGCGGCGCCCAGGCGGCCACGCGCTGCAGCAGCGCTTGCACCGGCTCGCCGCCCTCGAAGTCAAAGCCGGTGAAGTCGGCCATCCAGGCATCGAAACGGGTGCGGTCGATGTCGGCCCACAGCTGACCGTCCCAGGCGCCGAAATCGATCTCGGCCAGGCGTGCGTCCACGGTCCAGGCAAAGCCCCAGCGGTGCAGCCAGCGGCCCACGGCAGCGGCGCGCGCCAAGGGGCTGGTCACCACCTGCCGCGCCAAGCCATGGCGGCGGGCGTGTGCGCGCACGCGGTGCGCCAGGCGCTTGGCTTTGCGCGGGTCCACACCCAGGTTGCTGCGCTGGCCGATGCAGCGGCCGGCTGCCCCTTGGGGCTTGGGGTGGCGCCAGATGGTGAAGGCCGCCGTCATGGCGCCAGCACGGCCACCCAGGCCAGCAGCACGGCAATCTCGGCCAGCTGTTCGGTGGCACCCAGGCCGTCGCCGGTGAAGCCACCCAGGCGGCGGCGCAGCCAAGCGGCCATCAGCACGGCCGTGGCCGCGGCTGCGGCCCAGGCCGCCAGCAGCACCCCCAGCGGCACGCCCAGTGCCCAGGCACCCGCGCTGCCCAGCAAGGCCCAACCCAAGGCGCCACCCAGCAGCGGGGCGCCCACCTCGGTGGCCAGGGGCTTGGCTTTGGCGTGCTCGGCGTCGCCGCCGTAGGGCAAGGCCACCATCACGCCCACCGCGGCGGTGCGCGCCAGCATGTGCGAGGCCACCACCCCAGCGGCGGCCAGCAGCGGCGAGAAGGCCAGCAAGGCCGCCAACAGCGCCGCGCGCAGCAGCAGGCTCAGGCCCAAGGCCAGGGCGCCGTAGCTGCCGATGCGCGAGTCCTTCATGATCACCAGCGCGCGCTCGCGGCTGACCACGCCGCCCAGCGCGTCCAGGGTGTCGGCCAAGCCGTCTTCATGGAAGCCGCCGGTGAGCGCCACCGTGGCCACCAGCGCCAACACTGCCGCCACCGCCGGCGGCCACCAGGCGGCGGCGCCCAGCAGCACGGCAGCGCCCACCGCGCCCACGCCCGCCCCGATGAGCGGGAAGTGGCGCACGCAGGCGGTGAGCCAGGCGGGGTCAAAGTGCGCCAGCCGCACCGGCACGCGGGTCAGGAACTGCAGCGCCACGGCGACCAGCCGGGCCTCATCTGCCAGCACCCGCACTGGGCTCATCAGGCGGCTTCGCGCGTGCTCACGCCGGCGCTGTCGAAGCTGGCCATCTCGTTGAGCAGCGCCAAGGCCGCCGGCAACAGCGGCCATGCCAAAGCCGCGCCACTGCCCTCGCCCAGGCGCAGGCCCAGGTCCAGCAGCGGCTGCACGCCTTCGTGCGCCAGCCAGGTGGCGTGCGGGCCTTCGGCCGAGCAGTGCGCGAACACGCAAGCGCACAGCACGCCGGGCTGCAGCGCGTGCGCCAGCGCCACGGCGGCGGTGGCGATGAAGCCATCGACCAGCACCACGCGGCGCTGCGCCGCAGCCGCCAGCACGCTGCCGGCCATGGTGATGATCTCGAAGCCGCCGAGCGCCGCTGCAATCTCCAGCGGGGTGGCTGCGCCGGCATTGGCGGCCAAGGCCCGGGCCAGCACGGCTTGTTTGCGGGCCAGGCCCAGGTCGTCCAGGCCGGTGCCGCGGCCCACGCAGTCGGCCAAAGGCAGGCCGGTCAGGCGCTGCATCAGCAGGCTGGCCGAAGACGTGTTGCCAATGCCCATCTCGCCCAGCAGCAAGGCGTTGCCCGGCAGGCGCTGCGCCAAGGCCATGCCGGCTTGCAAGGCTTGCGTGGCCTGGGCCAAGCTCATGGCCGGGCCGGTGCTGGCATCGGCCGTGCCGGGGCCTTGGCGCAGGTCTACCGTACCGGGGATGGGTGCGGCGTCCACGCCGCAGTCCACCACCGTGAGGGCCAGCCCGTGCTGGCGCGCCAGCACCGAGATCGCGGCGCCGCCGGCCACCATGTTGGCCACCATTTGTGGCGTCACGGCGCGGGGGTAGGCGGACACGCCTTGGTGGCTCAGGCCATGGTCGGCGGCGTAGACCACCAGCTGTGGCTCATGGAGTTGGGGTTGCTCGGTGCCTTGGATGAGCGCCAGCTGCAAGGCCAGCGCTTCGAGCTGCCCCAGGGCGCCCTGGGGTTTGGTGAGGTGGTCGAGCCGGCGCTGCACGCGCACGGCCAAAGCGGGGTCTGCCAATTCGGGCAGCACAGGCAAGGCAAATGAAAGGGTCATTGGCCGCATTGTCCCGCCCAGCTGCACGGGGCCAATTCAAAGCGGGTTGAGCGGCCGCTGCAGCCAGGCCTCGAAGGCCTCGGGGTTGAGGGCTGGACTGACCCACTGGCCTTGCCAACCATCCACACCCAAGGCCTCCAACGCCTGGGCTTGGGACGCACTGTCCACCCCCTTGGCCAGCACTGGCAGGCCTTGTGCATGGGCCAGGTCCACGAGGGCGCGCAGCCAACGGCCTGAGCCCCCGCCCATGGACCCGTGGCACAGGCTGCGCGCCAGCTTGACGCAGCGCAGCCCCGGGTGGCGCAGCGCAGCCAGGCTGCTGCGGCCGTCACCGAAGGCATCGAGGGCCAGCTCGATGCCGGCCGCGCGCAAAGCCGGCAGGTGAAGCAGCTGCACGGTGTGGGGATCGCTGAGCTGGGCCTCCTCCACATCCAGCGTCAGTCCGCCCGCGTTCACACCCAAGCGCATCAAGGCTGTCGTCCAATCGGATACGTTGTGGCCCCATTGGCGCAGCTGGCTGGCCGTCACCCCCACGGAGAGGACCAAATCGGGCGCCAGCTGCGCGCGCCAGCGCTGCAGCCACTGCGCGGTTTCGCGCAGCATCCAGTCGCCCAGCTCGTGCACCAAGCCGCTGCTTTCAGCACCCGGCATGAAACTGGCCGGCCCGAGCTCACCCAGCACGGGGTGCAGCCAACGCAGTTGCACTTCCGCCTCACGCGGGTGTGTGAGGTCACGCCGGCGCAGCGGCACAAAGCGCAAAGTGAAAGCGTTGGTGGCCAAAGCCTCGCGCAGCTCCAGCCCCAAGCGGGCGCGCACTTGCGCGGCGGCCTCCAGCGCCGGGGTGAAGTAGCGGAAAGCACCGCGCCCGCCGCGCTTGGCCGCATACAGCGCTTGATCGGCCAGCTTGTGCAACTGCGCAGCGTCGCGGGCGTCATCGGGGTACAGCGCGATGCCCACGCTTGCGCCCACGGCAATGGCGTGGTCTGCGGGCACACGTGGCAGCGCGTAGGGCGCGCCAATGCGGCGCACCAACTGGCTGGCCACACGGTCGATGACCTCGTTGCTGGGCCCCAAATCGGTCAACAACACCACAAACTCGTCGCCGCCCAAGCGGGCCACCATGTCCACCTCGCGCACACAGCCCCGCGCACGGTGCGCGGCCTCCAGCAACAGGGTGTCACCCACGTCATGACCCAGCACATCGTTGACGGCCTTGAAGTGGTCCAAATCCAGCATCAGCAAGGCCAAGCGCAGCCCCGATCGCTGTGCCTTTTTGAGCGCCAGGTCCAGCCGATCGGCCAGCATGCGGCGGTTGGGCAAGCCGGTCAGGGTGTCGAAGTTGGCCTGCTTCCAAGCCAGCGTCTCAGTGGCTTTGCGCTCGGTGATGTCGGTGTGGGTACCCACCATACGCAGCGGTGTGCCGTCTGCGGCACGGCGGATGACCATGCCGCGCGTGAGCACCCACTTGTAGCTGCCATCTCGGCAGCGAACACGGTGCTCATTGCGGTACAGCGGCGTGCGCCCCTCGAAGTGCGCTTGGCGGTCGCGGGCCATGCCGTCGCGGTCGTCAGGATGGGTCAGGCTATCGAAGAAGGCTGGCGTGGGGTCCGCCTCGCTGGGGTCGTATCCGTACAGCGCCAGCATGTTGGGCGAGAACAGTTCGGTGTTCTCGGCCAAGTTCCAGTCCCACACCCCATCGCCCGCGGCCTCCAGGGCCAGTTTCCACACGGCGTCTGCCTCGCGCAGCTGCGCCTCGGCCGCTTTTTGCGACGTGGTGTCCGTGAGGGTGCACAGCCACAGCGAGCCGGCCAGGGGCTGTACCCACAGCAACGCCCAAGCGCAACAAGCTTCGCCGGTGCAACGGATCCAGCAGGCTTCAAAGCTCCACGGCTTGGGCGACTGCAAGCCCTCAGCCCAACGCCGGGCCAGCTCAGCGGCATAGGCTGCAGGCACCGCACGCAGCAGATTGCCCTCTCCCATGCGACGGGCCCAGCTGCTGCCACTGCGGACCACATCGCCCTGCGCGTTCACAACGCACCAAGGCTGTGGGAAGGCTTCGATCAGGGCCTCGGGGGCCAACGGCACAACGCCCACCGGGTGCTACGGCAGCGGCCGCACAGCGACGCCTGGGGGCTGCCCGCCCAGCGCTGCGCCAGCTGTCACCTGCTCCACTTTGGACATGGATACCGCCCGTTTGCCGACGCCGCCGGCCATCGCTCGAATTTGCGTCAAGCCCGGCCGCTTGGCAAGCTGGGTTAACGCCCGGTCAGGGCCAGCTGGCGAGACGGGGCGCCAGCTCATCGGCCGGGATCGGACGGCTGAAAAGGTAGCCCTGCTGCAAGCGGCAGTTTTCCTTCAGCAAGAAGTCGCGCTGGGCCACGGTTTCCACGCCCTCGGCCACGACCTCGATCTCCAGCGCCTGCGCCAAGCCCAGCACGGCGCGCACCAGCACGCAGTCGTCGCGGTCGTCGGGCAGGTCGCGCACAAAGCTGCGGTCCACCTTCAGCTTGTTGGGGCGCAGCAGCTTCAGGTAAGCCAGCGAGGAGTAGCCGGTGCCGAAGTCGTCCACCGCCAGCTCGATGCCGAGGTCGGCCAGGCCCTGGATGGTGCGCATCGAGCCCTCGCTGTCGCTCATCACCGTGCTTTCGGTCAGCTCGATGGTGAGCTCGCCGGGGGCCAGTGCATGCGCTTGCACCAGCACCTTGAGCTGCTCGGTCAGCTGCTGGTCACGGAAGTGGGTGGCGCTCAGGTTCACGGCCACCGAGCCGGGGTGGCGGCCTTGGCTCTTCCACAAACTCAGTTGCTTGCAGGCGGCCTCCAGCGTCCACTGGCCCAGGTCGCGGATCTGGCCACTGTCTTCAGCCACGGTGATGAAAGCGCCTGGATACAACAGGCCGCGGGTGGGGTGCTGCCAGCGCACCAGCGCTTCCACGGTGCGGATGGCACCGGACCCGGCATCGACGATGGGCTGGTAGTGCAGCACGAGTTGGTTGTCTCGGATGGCGATGGCCAGCTCGCGCTCCAACTCCAGCCGGGCGGCCAAGGCGGCATCCATGTCGGCTTGGTAGAAGGCGCTGCGGCCGCGGCCGGCCTGCTTGGCGGCGTACATGGCCATGTCGGCATGGCGTACCAGCTCGTCGAACTCTTCGCCATCCTGCGGGAACAAAGCCACCCCAAGGCTGGCCGACACCTGTGCCCGCTGGCCGCTTTGGAGGTCGAGCGATTCGTTGACCGAGTCGATGATCCGCTCGACCAACAACTGCACCTGCTCGGCACTCTGCGCATCGCGCAGCAGCAACAAGAACTCGTCACCGCTGACGCGACAGACCAAGTCCGAACCCCGCACCGCCGCGCGCAGCCGCTCGCTCACGGCCAACAGCAGGCGGTCGCCCGCCGCGTGGCCCAGGGTGTCATTGATGGCCTTGAAACGATCGAGGTCCACAAACACCAGGGCCAATAGGTGGCGGTGGCGGCGCGCGAAGCTGGCCTCGTGCGTGAACACCTCACGGAACAGCGTGCGGTTGGGCAGCTGGGTGAGGTGGTCGTACATCGCCATCTGGCGCAACTGGGTGTTCTTGGCCTCCATGTCGGCCAACAGCGAATCGATTTGCTCGCCCGCATGGTTCAGGTGCTTGCCCAGGTCGCCCAGCTCGTCACCGCGCTTCCAATTCAACATTTCGTGCGGCTCACGCGCCGCGATGGCGCTGGCCTGGCGCTTGAGGAGGTCGATCGGGCGGATCAGGCGCAGGTACATCACCAGCAAGATCACGCCACCACCCAGCACCACTTGGAAGGCCACGATGGCCACGATCTGGCCCTGACGTTCGCGCACCAAGCGCTCCGTGGCGCCGTCATCGAAGCCCACAGTCAAGGTGCCGAGCACCACACCATCGCGCCGCACGGCGCTGGCCATGTTCACCACGGGCCACCCTGGGCTGCATTTGCCCGATTGGGTTTCCTTGGCGCCGGGACGGTCTTCCACCAAGCTGACGCTGCACACGCTGCCATCGGCCAACAGTTGGTCGATGGCGCGCTGGGTGGCGGCGTCATCCAGCACCCACAAGGGGTCGACCATGGAAGTGGCGGCAAGGTTGAGCACGGCGGCGCGCTGGCTTTCCAAGATGGGTTCGACGCTGCGCCGCATGAGCGCGTCGGACAGCGCCAGCACCACCATGGCCGGTGCCGCAATGCCCACCACCACGGCGAGCAAGATCAGCTGACGCAGAGACAAATGCAATCGCTTGGGCACGCGTGACTCGAGTTTGAAGAAGCCGAATCGATCCTAGTGCAGACGCGAGCGGAAGCAGGCCCAGGGATTGCCCCTGCACCACAGCCCGGGCCGTTGCCAGACGGAACCCGGGATCGCGGCCGCCTCAGTGCCGGCGCAGCTGGCGTTCGCGCTCCAGCTCGGCCTCGCGCAGCCGCTCCGGCGCTGTCAACGCACGGGGGCGGTTGGCCGCCATCGCCTCTTGATCCAGGTTCTCCCCCCAAGTGCGGCCCGGCCGCAACAGCAGCGGCGGCGCCAAGCGATTCAGCTCAGCGGGGGTGATCCAAGGCATGACCTGGCTCAAAGCCAGTTGCAAGCGCGGCCGGATGGCCGGGTCGCCTACGCGACCGCGCTGCCCCCACACCACCACCAAGTCGGCGCTGCTGCGGCCTTCCTGCAAGCGAGGGGTGATGGCGACGTCGCGCAGCACGCCCATGCGCAGCTGCACCATGGCCTCTTCGATCAGCATGGCAATGTCTTCGCGAGGCACGCTCTGGCCGCTGGACAGGGCGTAGGCGTAGTCGTCATTGACGCGGTCGTTGCTGAAGAAAGTGACGATGTTCTCGGGCGTGTAGGCGTTCTGCGTCGGGGTTGCCGTTTCGCCAAAGAACAAAACCCGACCCAAGGCCACCATCTCTTGGCTGAAGAAGGGCAGCTGCTGCTGCAAAGACACCGAGGGCGTGTTGCTGGGCACCGACTCGAACACTTTGCGCGCCGGGCTCAAGCTGGCGTGGATGGCGGGGGGCATGAAGTCGCCCGCGTGGGTGAGCTCGTGGTAGAGCAAACGGCCCAGCTCGACTTGGATCTCCGACAAGGGGCGGGTGTCACGATTGGCCACCGGGCGGGCGGGCGTGGCGAACTGGTTGCCTCGCACATAACGCCACGGGCTGCTGTAGCGCAGGAAGGGGCCGTTGGCGCTGCGAGGGTCGGGAGCCTCGCTCACCGTGTCGCGCTGCTCGGGCGTCAACCACAGGTAGCTGGCATCCAGGTAGATGGCGCCGGTGGTGCTCCAGTAAAACGCGGGGCGGATGCGGCCACCAATGACCACGGCGGTGGTGGCGGCCAGCATGCGACGCAAGTCGCCGCTGGTGTCTTGCTCGCGCAAGAAGCGCTCGAACACCTCGCCCATCCAGTCGTTGCTGACCAGCACGCGTTGCATCACCTGCTCCACCGTCGGCGTCGGCCCCGCCTGGCCGAGCAGCGGCAGCTCACCGAGGGTGCACAGGTTGTTGGGGCTCCACTGCAAGCTCGGCGTGAACACGCACCGCGACAAGGCAGCCGCAAACGGCCCATTGGCTTGATAAGGGTAGACCCGCGAAGCCGCGTTGTTGCCATTGAACAGCGGGCTGGCCGCCGGGTTCGGCGGTGGTTGCACCAGGAGGCGGAAATCGTCTTGCAGGGTGCTGCCGTTGGCCAACGTAAGGGTGGCGCGCAGGGTCACCAGGCTGTCGCTCACCACGCTGGGAGCGTTGAAGATCAGCACCGCACTGGCGGGGTTGGGCAGGTTGACCGCCGGCCCGCTGACTTGGCTCCAGCGCCAACTGGCGCCGACGAGCTCAGCGGCGTTGAACCCTTGCGCCCAGGCGCGCAGGCTGAGCGCCCCTCCGCCCCACACGCTGGGCTCCCCGCGGGTGACCACGTTGCGCGGCAGGTCGCCCGCCGCCGCCACCAAATCGAGCGCGCCGCTGAAACTGCGGCCTTGGTCATCCACCAAACTGACGCTGAAGCGATGACTCCCAGCGGCAGTGGGCAACACGGTCAAAGACGGTGAACGGGCCGACGTCAGGCTCAGGGTGCTGGGGCCGCTGACACTCCACTGCAGGCTGCGCAAGGTTGGGCCGCAGCTCACCAAGTGCACTTCGGCTGTGCGCCCCACTTGAAGCGGCTCTGAATCGAAGCGAGCCACCGAATTGGCCTCACAACGCTCAGTCAGCGGCGGCACGCTGGGCGGCGTGGGCGCCGGCGCGGGCGCGTCGCCGCCACCGCCACCACCGCCGCAAGCCACCAGCAAAACGGTCAAGCCGCCGGCCAAAGCTGTTCTCAACGCACGCCGCACCATGGTTTCGCTCCTCTATGCCCCTGGCGCCAAAGCAGGGGTGCCGCCTATGATGCCCGGTTCCCTTTGGCCCCGCGGCAACCCCTTCTCATGTCCCCAGAATCAGCCTTCATCCGCGTGCGCGGCGCACGCACGCACAACCTGAAGGCGGTCGACGTCGACATCCCCAAGCACAAGCTGGTGGTCATCACCGGCTTGTCGGGTTCGGGCAAAAGCAGCCTCGCCTTCGACACCCTGTACGCCGAAGGCCAGCGCCGCTACGTGGAAAGCTTGTCGGCCTACGCGCGGCAGTTCCTGCAACTGATGGACAAGCCCGAGGTCGACGTGATCGAAGGCCTGTCGCCCGCCATCGCCATCGAGCAAAAGGCCACCAGCCACAACCCGCGCTCCACGGTGGGCACGGTGACCGAAATCCACGACCACCTGCGCCTGCTGTTCGCCCGCGCCGGCACCCCCTTCTGCCCCGACCACGGCCTGCCGCTGGAGGCCCAATCGGTGAGCCAGATGGTGGACGCCGTGCTGGCCATGCCCGAAGGCACCAAGCTGCAGCTGATGGCGCCCATCGCGCGCGAGAAAAAGGGCGAATTCGTCACCGAGTTCACCGCGCTGCAGGCGCAGGGCTTCGTGCGCTTCCGCGTTGACGGGGTGGTGTGCGAAGCCCCTGATCTGCCGGTGCTGAAGAAAACCGAGAAGCACGACATCGACGTCGTTGTCGACCGCATCAAGCTCGGGCCCGATGCCGCCACCGCCCTGCGCCAACGCTTGGCCGAGAGCTTCGAGACCGCCTTGCGCCTGAGCGAAGGCCGCGCGCTGGTGCGCGATATGGTCAGCGGCCACGAGCAGCTTTTCAGCAGCAAGTTCGCCTGCCCCGTGTGCAGCTACGCGCTGGCCGAACTGGAGCCGCGCCTGTTCAGCTTCAACAGCCCCAGCGGTGCCTGCCCCAGCTGCGAGGGCTTGGGGCACCGCCTGGGCTTCGACCCGCAGCGGGTGGTGGCCTTCCCTTCACTCAGCTTGGCCAGCGGCGCTGTGAAAGGCTGGGACCGCCGCAACCCCTATAGCTTCGGCATGCTGGAAAGCGTGGCCGCGCACTACGGCTTCGCGGTCGAAACCCCGTTCGAGGACCTGCCAGAACACGCCCGCCATGTGCTGCTGCACGGCTCGGGCGACGAAGAGATCAGCTTCACCTACACAACCGAAAGCGCGTCGGGCAAAAAGCGCAGCGTCAAGCGCGCCCACCCCTTTGAAGGCATCTTGACCAACCTCGAGCGCCGCTACCGCGAGACCGACAGCAGCGCCGTGCGCGAAGACCTGGCCCGCTACCAAACGCAACAGCCCTGCCCCGACTGCCAAGGCACCCGTCTGCGGCGCGAGGCGCGCAACGTGCACCTGTTTGACGCTGCCAAGCCCGACGAGAAGGGCCGCGCCATTTACGAGATCGAGCACATGACCCTGCGCGAGGCGCTGGGCTACGTGGAGGGCTTGACCCTCAAAGGCGCCAAGGCCGAGATCGGCGCCAAGGTGCTGCGCGAGATCGGCGCCCGCCTGCATTTCTTGAACGACGTCGGCCTGAACTACCTGAGCCTGGAGCGCAGCGCCGACACACTGAGCGGCGGGGAAGCGCAGCGCATCCGCCTGGCCAGCCAGATTGGCAGCGGCCTGACCGGCGTGATGTACGTGCTGGACGAGCCCAGCATCGGCCTGCACCAGCGCGACAACGACCGTCTCATCGCCACCCTGCGCCGCCTGCGCGACCTCGGTAACACCGTGCTGGTGGTGGAGCACGACGAAGACGCCATCCGCGCCGCCGACCACGTGCTCGACCTCGGGCCCGGCGCCGGCATCCACGGCGGCTATGTGCTGTCGCAAGGCACGCCCGAGCACGTGGCGGCCGACCCCAACTCCATCACCGGCCAGTACCTGAGCGGCGCCCGCAAGATCGCCGTGCCCGCGCAGCGCGTGCAACCCAAGGCCGAGCGCTTGCACCTGCACAACGCGCGCGGCAACAACCTGGGCGGCGTCAGCGTCGAATTCCCGGTGGGCCTGCTGACCTGCGTGACCGGCGTCAGCGGCTCGGGCAAGAGCACGCTGGTGAACGACACGCTGTACGCCATCGTGGCCAAGAAGCTTTACGGCAGCCACGCCGAGCCTGCGCCCTATGACAGCCTGGACGGGCTGGACCTGTTCGACAAGGTCATCAACGTCGACCAAAGCCCAATCGGCCGCACCCCTCGCAGCAACCCGGCCACCTACACCGGCCTGTTCACGCCCATCCGCGAACTGTTCGCCGAAGTGCCCACCGCGCGCGAACGCGGCTACGGCGCCGGCCGCTTCAGCTTCAACGTGGCCGGCGGGCGCTGCGAGAGCTGCCAGGGCGATGGCGTGCTGAAGGTGGAGATGCACTTCCTGCCCGACGTCTACGTGCCTTGCGACGTTTGCCAGGGCCGGCGCTACAACCGGGAGACGCTGGATGTGCTTTACAAGGGCCTCAGCATCGCTGACGTGTTGAACCTCACGGTCGAGGCCGCCTACGCCCACTTCAGCGCTGTGCCCACCTTGCAGCGCAAGCTGCAAACCCTGCTCGACGTCGGGCTCGGCTACTTGAAGCTGGGACAAAGCGCCACCACGCTGAGCGGCGGCGAGGCCCAGCGCGTGAAGCTGGCGCTGGAGCTGAGCAAGCGCGACACAGGGCGCACGCTCTACATCCTGGACGAGCCCACCACGGGCCTGCACTTCGCCGACATCGAGCTGCTGCTCAAGGTGCTGCACCAGCTGCGCGATGCGGGCAACACCATCGTCGTGATCGAGCACAACCTCGACGTCATCAAGACCGCCGACTGGGTCATCGACATGGGCCCCGAAGGCGGTGCGGGCGGTGGTCGCGTGCTCGTCACCGGCACCCCCGAGACCGTGACCGCCTGCGCGGAAAGCCACACCGGCCGCTACCTGGCGCCGCTGCTGCGCAGATGACAAACGCCCGTCTTGACCGGGCTACGGGCAAAAAAAAGCCCGGCCGAAGCCGGGCTTGTGCACCGCAAAAACGGTGGCTTACTTCAGGTGGCTGCTGATCAGCTTGGTCATCTCGAACATGTCGGCCTTGGCC